>NZ_LWGA01000283.1:0-1210 GCF_001635235.1 Oleiphilus sp. HI0117
GAGTGTTAAGGGGAGTGGTGCGGGCGCTTCTTTTTGCCACTCGATATCGAGTTTGGCAGACTCCGTAGTGAGAGCTGTAATAGTGGCTAGGCCAATTTGCTGATTGAGCAGGCCAACGCGTATGTTATCTCCAACTTTTGACTTTAGAGTCTCATGCATATGTTCGAGTTGACGACCGGAAATCTCAGCCAGTGTTTCGCTGTGCATATTTTCGGGGAATAACAGTAGCAGGTTCATCTAATTGTTATTCGCTTACAGGTTCTTCGTTGCGCTTCTTTTCGACGAGTTTTGAAAACAGCACTCCGACTTCAAAGAGAGCCCACATTGGAACTGCTAAAAGAGTTTGCGAAATAACATCTGGAGGCGTCAATAACATACCGATAACGAAGCAGCCAACCACGATGTAAGGGCGTTTTTCACTTAGGCTAGCTGAGCTGGTAATACCTGCCGCAACCAAAATAATGGTTGCGATTGGGATTTCGAAGGCTAAACCAAATGCGAAGAATAGCTTTAGAATGAAGTCAAGATAGCGACTGATATCGGTCATTACAGTGACGCCTTCAGGTGCGGCACTGGTGAAAAAGCCAAACACTAAAGGAAAGACGACAAAGTAAGCGAATGCCATGCCGAGATAGAACAATATTATGCTCGATAGCAGTAAAGGATAGGCGAGCCGTTTTTCGTTCTCATAGAGTGCAGGTGCGATAAAACCCCATATTTGAAAGAGCACATAAGGCATTGATATAAACAGTGCCGTCATTAGAGCCAGTTTGAAGGGGGTAAAGAAGGGTGATGCGACATCGGTCGCGATCATGGTGCTACCTTCGGGTAAAAAGACCCTAAGTGGCTCTGAGACAATCAGGTAGATATCGTTGGCAAAATAGTAAAGGCCTGCGAAGATCAATATAACGCAAAGCACAGAACGCAGGAGGCGTGTGCGCAATTCTATCAGATGGCTGATTAGAGGCTGGCCTTGGTCGACTACAGTGTCGTTTTCAGTTGCGTTGTCAGAAGTCTTACTCATGTCTTTACTATGCTTAGCTTATTACGGAGGCCATGTTATGACTGCTTAGGCTTGTCGTTTTGCGTATTGCTTTGAAGGTCTTTTGACGAATCAGGCTCTTTTGGTGCCTGAAACAGCTTGTCATACTCATCTCTTGGTAAGGGCTCGAACTCTTCAGCTTCTTTGAGGGCGTCTTTAACGGTATTC
>NZ_LWGA01000284.1:0-1194 GCF_001635235.1 Oleiphilus sp. HI0117
GCTCCAGGCTGATGATACCCTGATGGCAGTAACAACTTTGTCTTTTGATATTGCCGTACTTGAACTCTACTTGCCACTCTGGGTCGGCGCCAAAATCATTATTGCCAAGAAACAGGATAGTAGTGATGGTCGACGTTTATTAAGCTTGCTGATAAAGCATCAGGCAAACTTCATGCAAGCAACACCCGCCACCTGGCGATTGCTGATCAGTAGTGGCTGGCAGGGTGAGCCTAGATTAAAAGCACTGTGCGGTGGCGAAGCATTGCCATTGGATTTAGCTGAAGAGCTACTTCAACGCTGTAGTGAGCTTTGGAACATGTATGGCCCAACTGAAACCACCGTTTGGTCTAGCTGTGCCCAGATTACACAAACCCAAACACCGCCTGGATTGGGCTTACCTATCGCCAACACTCAGTTATATGTGCTGGATGAGCAGCTGCGCCCTGTCCCTAACGGCATCGCTGGCGAACTATACATCGGTGGTGACGGTTTGACCTTAGGCTATAACAATCGTGACGAATTAACCCGGAAGGTCTTTATTCCAAACCCCTTTGGAGACGGCCAACTCTATCGCACCGGTGATAAAGTACGCTACACCCACGACGGCACCCTTACGTATATGGGACGACTGGATCAGCAAGTCAAAGTACGCGGCTACCGAATAGAACTGGGTGAAATTGAGACGCTTATGCGCCAACACGACGCCATTGACGACTGCGCCTTAAGCGTACGAGAAGTCCGTGCCGGCGATACGCGGCTCATCGCTTATGTTGTATGGAAGAATAGCCCGATTAGTCTCAGTGAACTTCGTGAGCACCTGCGACAGCAATTGCCCCCTTACATGGTGCCGCAGCACCTTGAAGCACTCGGGGAGTTACCACGCACCCTTAACAACAAGCTTGATCGAAAGGCTTTAGAAAGCCTCCCTTTATCAGAATCAAGCTCGTTAGGCAAAGAAGAAGTACGGGCCGCTACTACAGCGACTGAACTTAAGTTACTGAGCATCTGGCAAGAAGTCATCAATAAACCCATATCTAACATCAATGAAAACTTCTTCGACCTAGGTGGGCATTCTTTGCTCATTGCACAAATCATCCACCGTGTTGAAATGGATATGTCGGTGCAATTGAAGTTCAGTGACCTCTACGAGTTTGCAGACATCGAGTCTTTAGCTAAAAAAATAGATCAATCGCA
>NZ_LWGA01000285.1:0-1028 GCF_001635235.1 Oleiphilus sp. HI0117
TGGGGCGGTCTCCTCCCAAAGAGTAACGGAGGAGCACGAAGGTGCGCTAAGCATGGTCGGACATCATGCGGTTAGTGTAATGGCATAAGCGCGCTTAACTGCGAGACAGACACGTCGAGCAGGTACGAAAGTAGGTCATAGTGATCCGGTGGTTCTGTATGGAAGGGCCATCGCTCAACGGATAAAAGGTACTCCGGGGATAACAGGCTGATACCGCCCAAGAGTTCACATCGACGGCGGTGTTTGGCACCTCGATGTCGGCTCATCACATCCTGGGGCTGAAGCCGGTCCCAAGGGTATGGCTGTTCGCCATTTAAAGTGGTACGCGAGCTGGGTTTAGAACGTCGTGAGACAGTTCGGTCCCTATCTGCCGTGGACGTTGGAAAATTGAGAAGAGCTGCTCCTAGTACGAGAGGACCGGAGTGGACGAACCCCTGGTGTTCGGGTTGTGTCGCCAGACGCATTGCCCGGTAGCTACGTTCGGACAGGATAACCGCTGAAAGCATCTAAGCGGGAAGCCCCCTTCAAGATAAGTTTTCCCTGGGAATTTAATTCCCCTAAAGAGCCGTTAAAGACTATGACGTTGATAGGCTGGGTGTGTAAGTGCGGTAACGTATTGAGCTAACCAGTACTAATTGCTCGTGAGGCTTAACTATATAACGCCCAAGTGGTTTTATAGTGAATGATTATTCGTACAACGACGGGTAACGCAAATTGGATATGAGTCTTCGTTAGACAGCAGAGATAAAATTAGCTATTACTTGCTATTGTTAAAGACGCAGAATTAAGTGTTGTTGATCAAGTATCAGCAACCGAAGTTTTGTCTGACGACCATAGAGCTTTGGAACCACCTGATCCCATCCCGAACTCAGAAGTGAAACGAAGCATCGCCGATGGTAGTGTGGGAGGTCCCATGTGAGAGTAGGTCATCGTCAGGCTTCTATTAGAAACCCCAGTAGGTCGTCCTACTGGGGTTTTTTATTGCCTGGTGAAAAGGCAAATTTAGAAAATATGAAAAAACCTTGGAG
>NZ_LWGA01000286.1:0-940 GCF_001635235.1 Oleiphilus sp. HI0117
TATCTTTGATAGTGATCTGCTTTAATCAAACAGGACACTTCAATAAGGAATATAATCCAATTATTGAGGTGTTAAATGACAAAACGAAAGAACAGAAGTTATACAACAGAGTTTAAACAAGAAGCGGTTGCCCTGGTCACCGAGCAAGGCTATAGCGTTCCTAAAGCGGCTGCTTCATTGGGTATTACAGATAAGTTGCTCTACAACTGGAAAGCCAAGTTTGATGCGGAACAATCTGGTACTGGCTTAAATACAGATGAGCGTGCTGAATTGCTTCGGCTCCGAAAGGAAAATAAAGAGCTGAAGATGGAAAAGGAGATTTTAAAAAAGGCCAGCGCCCTCCTGCTGAAGGAAACCAAGTAAGGTTTCAAACCATTCAACAACTTTCCTCAGCATATCCTGTTATCAAACTTTGCAAAGCAATGGGTGTTAGCCGCTCAGCTTATTATGCTTGGCTCAAACGGCCAACTAAATCTATTACGCCAAAGCAGTTACATTTGTATAGCAGAGCTAAAACTATCTTCGAGAAAAGCCGAAGTAGTTTGGGTTATAGAGAACTGCGGAAACGATTGTGCAGAGAGGGCTTTGATATTACTGAATACAGCGCTCAAAAATTAATGGCTAAGCTTGGATTGGTCGTTACGCAACGCATTGCATACAAGGCAACAACTAAGCGTAAACACAGTGATGCTGTTGCAGATAACTTGCTGAACCAGAACTTTAATCCGGTTGGGCCAAATCAAATCTTGGCTGGCGATGTGACTTATCTGAAAACAGGCGAAGGCTGGATGTATCTCGCGATCGTCATGGATTTATTTTCACGCCGAATCGTTGGCTGGCAGATTGATAAGCGTATGACTACTGACTTGGTTAGTCGAGCTATGATCAGGGCATATAATCTGCGCCAGCCTCCTAAAGGCTTGGTGTTTCATAGTGACAG
>NZ_LWGA01000287.1:0-540 GCF_001635235.1 Oleiphilus sp. HI0117
TTACAACCGTACCACGACCTGAGATTGAGAACACGTCCTCAACAGGCATTAGGAATGGCTGATCTACAGCACGCTCTGGCTCTGGAATATAAGAATCTAGCGACTCAACCAACTTCTTAACAGCAGTTGTACCTAGCTCGTTATCATCTTCGCCGTTCAATGCCATCAAAGCAGAACCTGCGATAATTGGCGTATCATCACCTGGGAACTCATAAGTGTCTAGCAACTCACGAATTTCCATTTCAACCAATTCAAGCATCTCGTTGTATTCTTCTGAACCTGCACCACCACAGTCTTCAGCCAACAAGTCAGCCTTGTTCAAGAATACTACAATGTAAGGTACACCTACCTGACGAGACAAAAGGATGTGCTCACGAGTCTGAGGCATAGGACCATCAGTCGCACCACAAACCAAGATAGCACCATCCATCTGAGCAGCACCTGTGATCATGTTCTTAACATAATCGGCGTGCCCTGGGCAGTCAACGTGAGCGTAGTGACGATCAGTTGAATCATACTCAACGTGAGACGTCGCGATAG
>NZ_LWGA01000288.1:0-566 GCF_001635235.1 Oleiphilus sp. HI0117
CAAGTGTATAGCTGCCAATTGTACCGGTATCAACAGCGCCACTCTGAATAATGCTTGCTGAAATATCGCCATCAATATTGTCCGACGCACTCGCACCCGCATCATTGTAGACACTACCTAGAGCGATATTAATGCTGCTGTCACCATTAAGTGTAATGACAGGGGCGGTAAAGTCGTTCACATTTACCGTGCGCGTTTGCTGTACGGCAGGGTTACCGTTGGAGTCACTGACATCATAGGTAATGANATAAGTNCCAGCAACGCTAGAGTCGACCATTGTGCCGCCAACTATAATGCCTGCAGATAGGTCTCCGTCAAGTGCGTCATTCGCAGTCGCACCAGCATCGGTATAAGGGGTATTTAGCTCATGGTTAAGTGGGCTGCTACCTAGTAGAGTGATGCTAGGTGCGCCAGTATCTTGAACGTTAATTGTTCGGGTAACGGTAGTAGCAGAGTTGCCTGAGGAATCGTTCACGTTGTAGCTCAGTACATAACTGCCGATTACGGTTGCATTGACTGTACCGCTGACACCGATGTTTGAAGATACATCTCCATCGACATTATCT
>NZ_LWGA01000289.1:0-616 GCF_001635235.1 Oleiphilus sp. HI0117
AGTAATAAAGGCTCATTAAAAAATAATTGTTCGGCCTCTAACTGGTTTACGCTGTGTTTATCAACGTTTTTTCTTTCGTTGCCAGCATCCCAATTAAAGCCTTTTATTTGTTTCCAATTAATCATTTATGTATATTACCATCATATACATAAAAATGGCACTAACAAGCGGCTCCACCGGACAAATTTTATTGTCACCTTTTTTGTACCAAAAAAGCCGCCAATAAAATTTCCTCGGTGAGCCGGGCGTTATAGCAGGAATGGTGATTTATGAATATTATGGATGAGCAAGTATCACTATTGAATGAGTTGAGCGAACTCATGATGATAAGCAGTGAGCTAGGGTATGAATCTCTTTCGTGTGAGTTTAAATATCACACTTCAGAAGATGGTAGTAGTTCAATAGGATCCAAATTTAGTTATGTAATTGATGGTAAAAGGGTCTCAAAGGCACTTGTAAAACCTGAAAGAGAGCGGCTCTATACCGTTGTGCCTAAGCTTCACTCAGTTATGAAATCGCATACTGGCGGTGATTGGAAGTCATTTACACTAACTATAAATGAAACTGGTGAGGCTAAAACCAAATTTGAATACCAATAAAAGCTATAACAAGCAGC
>NZ_LWGA01000290.1:0-1146 GCF_001635235.1 Oleiphilus sp. HI0117
TGCCACTTCGTCATCGGTAATTGGCTAGTCACTATGGTCGATTTACTGTTGTGGCGATCTTCCATAATTTCGAGTAGATCATTTTTTTGAGGCTGTGTTAAAGCCTCCAAGCCCCAGTCATCGATAATTAGAACATCAGCCTTGGCTATTTGGTTTAAGAGTCTTAGGTAGCTACCATCGCCGTGTGAGATGGTCAGCTGCTCGAACAACCGCGAGGCTCTGAAGTATCGTACTTGATAACCGTGCAGACAGGCATGATGTCCTAATGCACAAGCAAGATAGGTTTTTCCGCAGCCTGTTGGTCCCGTCATTACCAGATTTTGCCCTTTGCTTATCCAGGTATTGCTTTGCAAGCCCGCGACTGTACTTTGCTTTAAGCCACGTGGGTGGCTGTAGTCGATATCTTCCATTCTAGCGGTGACCTTGAAGCGAGCAGCCTTGAGCAATCGTTGTAAGCGTTTGTCGTGCCGGTAAGTCACTTCTTGTTGTACTGCTAGGTTAATTCGTTCGGCGAAGCTAAGCTCTTCATAGGTATTGGGTTGATTAAACTGCATCTCTAGTGCTTCGGCTAAACCGGTTAACTTGAGCTGTCGAAGTTGCTGTAAGCTTTGTGTTTCTAACATGTTTTTTCCTATTGGTTTTGGGGTGGGTTTTTAGTGGTAGTAATCAGCGCCGCGCACGTTACGATGAGTCTCTGTTTGAGGTGATGGCGAAGTCTGAGGTGATAATGGAAGTGGCAGTTGATCCATATTGCTTTCTAATATGGACTTAATATTTGCCAGTCGTCGGGCATTGATATGCTGAGCCCGTAAGCAAGCGGCTTCTAATCTTTCTGGTGTGTATTGTTTTGCCAGATTCAGTAAACCCAAGCAGACTCGATAAGCTTGTTCGGGTACCTTCTTTTGTTCGAGTAGGTTTAGTACGATGGATTGCGTTGCAGGCCCGATTCGAGCGCCCCAAGAGATCAGTCTCTCCGGCGTCCAGGCTTGGTGCTTTCGATGGGGCTCAGGCATGTGGTGAGCATTGGTGGTAAAACCCCCTTGGCGCAAGCTCCTAGCATGTCGTGCAACCTGTTTTCCTTTGAAGAAAATAGCAACGCTATCTTGGCTTGCTTGGGCTTCTACTTGAGACTTCACCAGATGATGA
>NZ_LWGA01000291.1:0-681 GCF_001635235.1 Oleiphilus sp. HI0117
AACCATCATACGCTCGATGATTTCTTCATCTGTAAATTCATTGTTGTTAAGAACAACAGGCTTGATCATGTCGTAAACGCCTTCGTCCTTCACTTTCTTCTGCTTACCTTTACGGTCTAGCTCGTAAGTGTAGAAGCCTTTGTCGTTCTTCTGACCGTAGCGGCCATCTTCAAACATAACTTCCATCGCAGTACGGAACTCATTCTTCATGCGATCAGGGAAGCCTTCAGCCATGACTTCACCAGCGTGAATAGCTGTGTCCATACCTACAACGTCTAGCAAGTAAGCAGGACCCATAGGCCAACCGAATTTCTCCATGATCTTATCAACGCGCTGGAAGTCAGCACCGTCACGTACTAGCGCAGCAAAGCCACCGAAGTATGGGAACAAGATACGGTTAACTAGGAAACCTGGGCAGTCGTTAACAACAACAGGCGTCTTACCCATTGCTTTAGCGTAAGCAACTGTCGTAGCGATTGTTTCTTCGCTAGTTTTCTCGCCACGGATAACCTCAACAAGAGGCATCATGTGTACAGGGTTGAAGAAGTGCATACCACAGAAGTTTTCTGGGCGCTTCAAGTTCTTAGCTAGCAAATCAATAGAGATTGTTGAAGTGTTTGAAGTCAAAATTGTATCTTCAGATACTTGATCTTCTACTTCACAAAGAACGATGTCTTTAAC
>NZ_LWGA01000292.1:0-7427 GCF_001635235.1 Oleiphilus sp. HI0117
ACAAAATAGTGAACAAGTCAGCACTTCAACTGCCATACTGCCTCACACAGAAGCAGAGATAGATCATTCCAGCAAATCCCTTGGAACTCTGCACCGAAGCACTACTGAAGACATTCACTTTGAAGTAAGCGGCCAAGTTGATACACACTATGAATTTGACGAAACCAGTCATGAAACAGCTTATGGCCAAATCAATTACAACAGCGACGGCAGCTGGCAATACACGCTAGACAACAACACTTCGAAAATTCAAGAACTGGGGGCAAACGACTCCCTTATCGACAGCATCGACCTAATCAGCAAAAGTGGCGACAAATTTACCCTCAATATCACCATACATGGGATTAACGACAGCGCAACAATCTCTGGCGACAAGAGCGCTGAAGTTTCAGCACTAAGTAACTATAGCCCTGGTGAAAGACCCGAAACGATCAGCGGCACGCTTACTGTTAAAGACCTCGACCAAGATGAAGCCCAAATGCTGGCTGAAGACATGGTTGAAGGCGCATACGGCTTTGTAAGTATTTCCGCTAGTGGCGAATGGACTTATTCGCTCAATAGTGAGTCAGACGCAGTAAAAAGCCTTCATCAAAACGACACTTTGCATGACCTAATCCCGCTAAAAAGCGTGGACGGTACTAATCAACTTCTCAAGATCACTATTTTTGGCGCCGATGACAAGCCTTTTTTAAGCGGTGACAACTCTGAAACGATCGACTTAGCCACTTCAACTTATGCCGAGCAGAAGCTAAACATCGATGATCCTGACTTTGGTCAGTCTCACTTTATAGCAGCCGAAGACATTGCCACACGCTCTAACTATGGCACTGGTAGCATTGATGAACACGGCAACTGGCGATACGAACTAAATACTAACAACCCGAAAGTCATCTCTTTGGGTGAGAAGGAACGCTTGTTTGACACATTTGTTGTCGAAAGTGTTGATGGCACGACACAAACAGTCATTATAAAGATTGAAGGAAGTGATCAGCCACTCTTTGCCAACAACAGCTCCAGCAAGCCAGAGACCCTAGAGTTAAATCAAGTTCTACATGATGACACAGAGAACGACCTAGAAAGCGTATTCGGAAAGGCTAACTCTAGCCATCAGTCCACGGGCGAGACCCTAGACAATGCCAATACAAGTGCAAGCGAGATTTTACAGCAAATTACTCAGCAAAATCTTCAAGACAACAACCTCATTACTTAAGAGAGTTGAAACTCTAGGCACTGTAAAGTGTAAACGCAGCACTCGAACTGACTTATTGAAAAACAGATTGCGACCAGAGCATGGCTTAGTCGTGCAGACACCAGAAGAAAACCTTGGTACCAAGTATGAATTTGGTCGAATAGTATGCTTTAACGGACGTTGAAACGATTTGAACTTCCAGAACTTCCTGGGTTACCTTATTCTAAAATTCATCCCCCAAGGAATGCTCACCACAGTAGTCATCCTCGCGTAGGCGGGGATCCATTGTTTTTGACCGAAAACTTATTAATTCGATTACTTCTGTAGCTTCAAATGCTGCCTATTAATCAAGACACTGGATTCCCGCCTACGCAGGAATGACTGGTTTTTTTTTGGGGGGGGGCTTGAGCGTCAACTTAGCGAACTTTCAAGGCTTTGATATTTTGTTTGGTCATGTCGCGCTCTGTATTACAAGCTGTAAAATCGGGTTTGAGCCGATACATATAAAGCTAGAGCGTATCGCCCTCCGATAATATAGACACATTCACCTGGCCCAATTTTTCTCTCAGCTTTTCTCTATCAACAAGCTTAGCCTGTACTGCGCTAGGCAGTTCGGTAAACAAAATAATACCTTTCTGCACCAGCAAGGAGATGAGGTCTTCCGTCACTCTGGCCAAGTCAGCATCGCTATCCTGTAACGCTAAAAATAAAGCCTCCTTTTCTTGCTGATCCATCATCATGCCCTTTCGTCCAGGAACTTAGTTACTTTAGGGGATATCGTAATATTTTGAGACAAGTGATCCAGCAAACTACCCTGCAGGTACAACAGCTCATACTTAATCAAATACAAGTCATATCGCGCCTCACTACTTAAACGCTTAGCATTTAATAGTTCATTCTCGGCATCCAGCAGATCAATCAAGCTTCGCTGGCCAATATCAAACTGCTTAATGTAGGCTCGCTTGGTGTTTTCTGCCGATTCTGCATAATCCTGAAGTAAGGCGTAACGAGTCGATAAACTCTGGTAACGATGCCAAGCCTGCTCAGCCGCTAAGCTTAACTCACGCTGCGCATCTTCCATGCGATACACTGCCCGCTTAACACGCAGAGCAGCCTTATTCTTAGCCGCTGAGTCTCGCCCACCGTTGAATAAGTCATATTGCATACGCAGCATCACAAAAGCATCATTATTTCGCCCTTTAACACCATCAAGGTTATCATTCCAACTCGCACCAGATTCCAGATAAATCGAAGGTAAATTAGTAGACTTCGCTGCCGAACGCTCAGCCTTGCTCGCTCGAAGCGCTCGCGCTTCAGATAATAACTGAGGATTCTGTGAGGACACCTCTTCCAATAGCTGTTCCAGCGAATTTGGCATCGATAACAAGCCTGGACTAAAAGCCAAAGATAAAGCAGGCCTTGAGCCTACAACTCGAAAATAAGCCGCCTCAGCCGCTCTAAGCTTAGCCTTTGCTGCCTCGACATTTGCCAAAGATAAAGATAAACGCGCACTGACCTGACTTACCTTGGCTCGGTCATCTTTTCCCAAACGAGCTCTCATACCCACGTCTTTCGCAATCCGTTCATGAGTTTGCAGGTTCGCAATATGATCCTCAAGAGCAAAGTTCGCACGCATAACATCCAAATGCGCCTGCACAGCATCATAGGCTAGCGTTTCTGCCTGAGAGCGCATCGCTAGACGTCGTGCCTGCCCCATCTCTACGCCGCTTTCACGCTGCCAATGAGTTTGAAAGCCATCAAATAACATTTGCCTTAAGGCAAGTGAAGCTTCTCGGCGCTCCATTTGTTCAGAGCCACTTCCCGTCAATGACCTTGTCGAAGTGTTATTACTATGCTCACGCCCGACACCTAGAGATAAAACAAGCTTAGGTAGAAACGCAGACTCCCGTTCCTCGATGTCCGCCATCTGAGCATACAACTCGCTGACCATTGCTTTAAGTTGCGGATGACTGGCTAAGGTTAAGCTCACGCTCTCCTGAATGCCACGAACTGCCGAAGCTTTCTTAGACAGCCCTGGCTCATCTATAGTGTTCGAGAAACTTGAATCTAGCTCTTGGGAAAAAACAGGGGCCACGCTAAAACAGCCTGTGACAGCTAAGCACAAGAACAAGCGCGAAAGAAACTGCATTTTATTATTGCCTCTACGTTAACAACCAAACTGGTTGCTACTTATTATTATCTATCCGTAGATAAAACCCTGAAAAGTTGCATAGTGAGCAAGTCAAAACTTACTGTTCGGTCAGCGCAACCTGCCGGGCTTTTAATATTGGTTTCAAGAGATACGTCAGCAAGGTTTTCTTCCCTGTCAGAATATCTACTTGGGCAATCATACCAGGAATAACCGGAAGGAGCTTGTCTCCGAACTTCAAGTTATTATCTCGCGTCTTGACGCGTACCAGGTAGAAGCTATCACCTTGTTCATTTGTACTGGAATCAGCACTAATATGAACCAGCTCAGCTTCGAGCCCTCCATAAACCGTGAAATCATATGCGGTGAATTTTACCATTGCTTTCTGTCCAGGGTACAGTCGTGCAATATCGGCAGGGCGGACTTTTGTCTCAATTAGCAAAGCATCCTCCATCGGGACAACACTCACCAAATCCATTCCCGGCTGAATAACCCCACCCAAGGTGGTCACCATAAGCTCTTTAACGATACCATTAACAGGCGATCGAACCTGGGTTCGGTCAACCCTATCCTCCAATACATCGTGACCTTGAGACATCTGAGCCAGCTCTGCTAACACATCATTTAATTCAAGACGAGACTCAGACCTAAAGTCCAACTCTAACTGAGCTCTACGATTTGTCAGCTCTTTGATAGACGATTCAATTTGCGGCAACTTCAGCTCAATATCTGAGGCTCTCCCCTTGGCCTCCAAGACACTCTTTTCAGACCTGATCAGCTCCACCTCAGAGACAACCCCTTGCTCAAACAAAGGCTCCAATATTGCCAACTCCTTTTTCACCAGCAACTCCTGCGCTCTAGACTGACGAAGCTGACCTTGAAGCTGATCCAATAATTGGTGTTTCTGCTGAATTTGCTGACTTATTATTACTTTGGAGGCTCTTAACTGTTCAAGCCTTTGAGTAAAAAGCGCTTGCTGCTCTCTCACTAAAGCCTGGTCATCACGAACCAGAGATTCAGAAAAAGAAAGCTCTCCGCCTTGCGCTTCGGCTCGCAGCCTTTCTGAGCGAGCCTGAAGCACTCGCACTACCTGTTCACGCTCCCGAAAACGGGAAGCAAGCTGCTTATCATCCAGTTTTAATAAAACCTGACCGGCTTCGACTTCCTCACCTTCCTCCACCAATAATTCCGAGAGAATGCCACCCTCAAGATTCTGGACCAACTGCAATTGCTTCGAAGGGATAACCTTACCTACACCACGAACCAACTCATCCACCTCTGCATAAGCAGTCCAGCAGATAAATGAAAAAGAGATCAAAATTATAAGCCACAGCAAGCGTCGTGACTTTATGACATTACCATGATCATTTAAGGCTTGAGTGATAGGGGTTGAACGGAACTCAGTCATTGGAAACACCTCCCTTTCCATGACCTTGTTTATCATTGTGAGCACTTTGGCTCCCTGCCTGAATCAAGCCTCGCTTGAGCGCATCCAAAACACTTTCCTTTGGCCCATCAGCAACAATTTTTCCTTGATCCATCACGATAATTCGGTCCACCAGGGCCAGCAAAGAAGCCCGGTGCGTGCTAAGTAGCAGCACCTTATCCTTAGAGATATTCCGAATATTATTGATGATCATCTGTTCTGTCTGATTATCCATTGAAGAACTTAACTCATCAAATAACAATAAGTCAGGGTCATTGATAAGCGCTCTAGCGATTGCCACACACTGCCTCTGCCCACCAGACAAGCCTTTCCCTTGCTCTCCTATCGGCATATCCAAACCCATCTCATGAGTTTGAACCAATTCCGACAAACCTGACAAATCCACCGCTTTAAGCAAAGCTTCCTGCGGCACTTCTGGAGCCTTCATTAGGATATTTTCACGCAGACTACCGCTAAACAGGGTAATTTCTTGGGGAACATAAGCAATAGACGACCTTAGTTCACTTGCGTTCAAATGCTGAACCTCGAAGCCATTCACTAATAATTGTCCGGCATCAGCTCTACCAAAGCCCAGCAACAACCGCAGCAGTGAACTTTTTCCAGAGCCAATCTTTCCAATAATCCCTACTTTTTCACCTGCATTCAAAGACAGATTAATATCCTTCAAAACTTTAGGCCCACCCGAGTACGAAAAGGATAAATCTCGCATCTCGATGCTTGTTATTTTGCCCCCCAAACTCAGCGATTTAGAAATATCTTCCAATTCATCAGCACGCCGAGACAAATCATCCAAGCCCTTAAGCGCTGACCTTGCTTGTTGGTATTGAGATATCAGGTTAGCAATCTGGGACATCGGCGCTAAGGCGCGAGAACTTAACAGCACACAAGCAATCAAAGCGCCTAAACTCAAAGCTTGCTGCTCAATCTGATAAACACCGACAATTACAATCGCCATGGTTGAAAGCTGCATAACGGAAGCTGATACGATCGATACAGAGTCGGTCAGATGCTTGGCTCTCGCTCCTAATAGCGACATGCGCACCAGCGCTCTCTCCCACAAGCCCTGCTGACGCCCTTGCGCATTAAGGGACTTGATCGTTTCAATGCCGCTTAAGCTCTCAACCAAAACACTATTTTTTTCAGCGGCTGCCTGCTGCATCAAATCAACCACTTTTTTTATCGGGAAATGCACAACGTAACCATAGAGCAAGAGGAAAGCAGCCGCTATTAAAGGCACCAAGGCCAGCTGCCCACCCACAGAAGCGATAACCAATAGAAAGATAATGGCAAAAGGAACATCTGCGAGCGCCGTCATTGTCGCCGCAGTAAAGAACTGCTTGATCGAGTCAAACTCTTTCACCTGACTGGCAAGTGAGCCCACTGACGAAGGAAATTCTTCAAGCCTGATATTCAAAACCTTGGAAAATAGCTTACTCGACAAAACCAAGTCTAAACGCTTACCGGCCTGTTCCAAAAACACATGTCGAAGCAATTTTACCAGCAGCTCAAAAACGATCACTAAGACCAGACCTGACGCCAAAACCCAAAGCGTCTCGATTGCCTGATTGGGAACTACCCGATCATAAACATTCATGACAAACAATGGCGCAGCCAAAGCAAAGACGTTAATCAATAAAGTCGCTGCAATAATATCCCGATAAACACGACTTAAAGCTCTTAGCTCCTGCCACATCCACGAAGCAAAACCACTTCTTCTTGGCTGGTCTAAGGAACTGCTCGTATGCGCCTTTGGAAATACCGAAACCAGCTCTGCAGAGATTTTCTCACTAAGCTCAGGCGCGCTCCAATAAGCCTGCCCCTCTCCCTCAGAGCTAAAAATTTTAACGCTATAAACACACCGGGAAGTATCGTAGCGCTCAATCACGAGCCAAGCCTCATCACTCCCTTTAAGCTGAGCAAGGCAAGGCAAGGCGGCCTTTTCCAGGTCCGCCAAATCCATTTGGCGGCACTGTAATTTGCCTTGGCTATGAACCGCTCTCATCATACCGCTACTTGAAGCTCTTTCGTCTACGGGTAAGCCGTGCAAAAACACCTCACGTGAACAAGCAAACCCAGCTAGCGCCATGACATGCAGATAAGCATTTTGAAGATAACGCGATACAGCTACTTGAGCAGGCTCTACTGCTTCAGCACTCGATACATTCGCCGCATTGTCATAAGAGCTACTGGCGGAATTATGGGACAAAGAAAAAACCTCAAATATCAAAAATAGCTCATCAAATTGTGAGCTAAACTATAGATGAGCTTTAGAAGCGAAAAGACTCTCTGTTACACTGCTTCTTCAAAGCTTTTTCTAACTATAGCAGTTATTTAACGAGGGTATAGACTGTGCTTACACAAGATCAATTCAAGACTAGCAATTTGTTGATCGCCATAAAGGTTACTTTATTGGCTTTATTGTTTTTCGTCAGCACGAGTAAGCTGTATGCCGAAGAAAGCACCAGCACAACAACCGTCTATAAAGTCACAAAACCAGATGGCAGCATATCGTACTCAGACCAACCACAAAGCAACGCCGTCACCTTGGAAGTCGAACCCGTTCCAACCATACCTGCACTAAAACCAAGCCCCATAAGTTTTAGCTCTGCACCTACAGACGACAGCTTTCTTTACCAGTCACT
>NZ_LWGA01000293.1:0-300 GCF_001635235.1 Oleiphilus sp. HI0117
CTATCAACCCAATAGGGTTCGGAATAAGTATCTTTAGCATAGCGATCTGATTCCCTGATTTCCGAAGAAACAGCACTTGCCAGTTCAGGGCCCATTAGGATGAATGGCAGATTATTGATCACACTATATCGGGCTAATCGGGCGTCCAGATCAAAGTAACCGGATTGATTAAGCCAGTGCTCTAATTGCTCTCTATCCACTCCTCTAGCATCAGCAACAGTCGAAAAGTGTATGCCCTGACTCAACAGCGTATGATGGAAGTCAATATACCCCTTAAGACCATCTTCTACATTTTCACCT
>NZ_LWGA01000294.1:0-270 GCF_001635235.1 Oleiphilus sp. HI0117
GCAATGGTATTCACAAAACCATAGTTAATCGTTACCGCTGCAGCAATGCTTTCAAGTGCCAAAAAAGCAGTCGCCCCTAAAGCGGTTTTGCCGACACGGCTAATACCCATACGCCGAGCTTTACGAGCGGTGAATCGTAAGGCGTAATCTTCTAGGGTTTGGTCAGCCACCCACTGGTTATAGTGGCGACGAACTTTAAGAATCTTCTGTTTGGCAGGCATAAGTTCTATAGCAAAAGTTTTATGTACTTATAAATGAGTATTTAGCTAG
>NZ_LWGA01000295.1:0-560 GCF_001635235.1 Oleiphilus sp. HI0117
CCTTTTAGTACAGATAATTGGCAAGGCGCCGACACTCTATCGGTTCGCGATCGCCTTAATCAGATGGACCTCTCTCCTTCTTTCTCACCCATCATCGAAGGACTCTTGGGCGCTTCCGTTCATGGAGACTTTGATCAAGCTAGCTACGTAGAAATGCAACGATGGTGGTCTCTCGTTGGCAGTGATATCACTCGTTACAGTGATAGCGTCTCTCGCTATAGCTTTAAACATGGTACGCAAAGTTTAATCAATGCCATGCTGGATGATGGTCGCCCTGACGTGGAATTGGGTACGCCAGTGAAGGAAGTTCATGATCTTGGGGATCACGTAAAAATAATCACCAGCACAGGCAAAACATTTACCTGCCGGTCCACGATTAGCGCAGTCCCCATGAACGTACTATCCAAGATTCAATTTTCGCCTGCGCTACTATCACAAAAGGTGAGAGCGTCCGAGGAAGGTCATGCCGGCTCTGGAATGAAGTTCTACATTCGCATCCGACAGAATATAAAGCCCATCTTAATGTTGGCCTCGGAGCAAGACCCTATAAGCACCATTAT
>NZ_LWGA01000296.1:0-638 GCF_001635235.1 Oleiphilus sp. HI0117
AGCAAGCGTTATCGCACACTGCTGAGTAATTATGGCATCAGAGCTAGCATGGGGGATGTAGGTGCTTGCTGGGATAACTCTGTTGTGGAGCGGTTCTTTGGAAGCTTAAAGCATGACTGGGTTTTGAAAGTGCCCCAGCCAACGAGAGAGCATATGAGAAATGATGTGGCTGACTACATGCGTTATTACAACTTAGAGCGGCTCCATACTTCTAACGAAGATATGTCGCCAATCGAGTACGAAAACTCTTTAAGAAAAGTGTCCTGATTTAGTTGCGCAGAACANNTGAGAGTGTACGGTAAACGATGCTCAAGACCTTGCCCATCAGCTCCGGGTAACGGTCCAGCAAAAAGCGCAACTGGAAAGGAAAATTCAGCACCCATTGGCGAATAGGCTCTGCGGGAAATACTTCATCCACCAAAAGTGCGGCACTCTCCGCCATCCGCCGAGCGCCACAACTAGGGCAGAAACCACGCCGTTTGCAGCTGAAAGCGACCAAACGCTCGTGATGACAATCTTCGCAGCGCACACGCAATTTGAGGCTGTTCAAATTTTGGTATCTACGAAGCTGGAATATCAACAAGGTCTATCTGTGTTTCTTGTTTTCCTTATGGAGTGTGTCTTCTTTTATCGTATCT
>NZ_LWGA01000297.1:0-325 GCF_001635235.1 Oleiphilus sp. HI0117
AGGTGTCCTCTGTGGTTCTTCGGTTTATCCCTTAAAGATCAAAACACAAAAGACGGTTCACCACCGAGGGCACAGAGAGGCCTGCGGCCTACACAGAGAAAAGATAAAAACAGAGAAAAGATAAAAGCCTTTTTAGGTGTGTCTCCATCTCTTCCTCTGTGCAGCGAAGCGCCCGGTGTCCTCTGTGGTTCTTCGGTTTATCCCTTAAAGATCAAAACACAAAAGACGGTTCACCACAGAGGGCACAGAGCGGCCTGCGGCCTACACAGAGAAAAGATAAAAACAGAGAAAAGATAAAAGCCTTTTTAGGTGTGTCTCCATCTCT
>NZ_LWGA01000298.1:0-336 GCF_001635235.1 Oleiphilus sp. HI0117
TTCTGTTAAGCCTCACACTAAGTTTGAAGCTGAAGTATATATCTTGGGTAAAGATGAAGGTGGTCGTCATACGCCATTCTTCCAAGGTTACCGTCCACAGTTCTACTTCCGTACGACTGATGTGACAGGTGCTTGTGAGTTGCCTGAAGGTGTTGAAATGGTAATGCCTGGTGATAACGTACAGTTAACAGCTACTTTGATCGCGCCAATCGCGATGGAAGAAGGTCTACGCTTCGCGATTCGTGAAGGTGGTCGTACTGTAGGTGCGGGTGTTGTAGCTAAGATTGTTGAATAATCTTAGTCTATGTTTGGAAGGCAGCTTGATGCTGCCTTCTT
>NZ_LWGA01000299.1:0-424 GCF_001635235.1 Oleiphilus sp. HI0117
GACTCGGTCGACCCGGACTACTATGTTCCTCATGTCGAAGGTGTGAAAATGCTGATGTTTGGTGTTTTTGCTATTCGCCCTGGCGTTGACTCTATTGCGCTAGACCGCAACGAAGAATGGCTTTACTTTGCTCCCGTTACCGACGAGAAGATGTGGCGCGTACGGGTAAGTGATTTGAATAATCCTGCACTAAGTGCAGAAGCGCTGAAAACTAAAATCGAAGCTTTTGGTGAAAAGACCATGAGCGATGGCATCACTATCGATGATGAGGACACTCTATACATCAGCGATCTGGAGCATTCGGCTATCATACAGATGCGCTCTGATGGTTCCATACAAACACTTTACAAAGACAAGAAGCTTCGCTGGCCTGATGGTTTCAGCTTCGGCCCGAATGGCTGGTTATACGTTACTGCTAGTGCGC
>NZ_LWGA01000300.1:0-421 GCF_001635235.1 Oleiphilus sp. HI0117
TTCGACTTCTTGGGGCTTCGTACTCTAACTATCGTTGACTGGGCTTTGAAGATGATTAACCCTCGCTTGGCAGCGAAAGGTAAAGAGCCTATTAATATTGACCATATCCCACTGGATGATAGGCCCTCTTTTGAATTGCTGAAGTCAGCAGAAACAACGGCGGTATTCCAGCTGGAATCCCGTGGTATGAAAGACTTGATTCGTCGACTTCAGCCAGACAACCTTGAAGATATGATCGCACTGGTTGCACTATTTAGACCGGGGCCTTTGGAGTCAGGCATGGTTGATGACTTTATCAACCGTAAGCATGGGCGGGCAGAAGTAGCCTATCCTCATCCTGACTTTCAGCATGAGAGTCTGAAAGGCATTCTAGAACCGACTTACGGTGTTATTGTCTATCAGGAACAGGTTATGCAGATTG
>NZ_LWGA01000301.1:0-307 GCF_001635235.1 Oleiphilus sp. HI0117
GATAATGCTTACAGCACCGGAGAGTGCCTAATGATAGCGGGTTCAAAAGTCGCTGAAGTCACCGATAGGAATAATATGATCGCTGCAACGGTGGAACAACAAGGCATCGTTGCGAATGAAGTCAGCAGCAATGTGGTCTCTATCAAAGAGGTCGCTCATGAAACCCACGAAGGTGCGACAACACTTTCACAACATAGCGAAGAGCTACAAAAGCTAACCAGCTCAACTCAGCAACTTCTTGAGCAGTACAAGGTATAGACTTGGAGAGAGCATATTTATAGCTCTCTTTTATTGTTATATTCATTTT
>NZ_LWGA01000302.1:0-375 GCF_001635235.1 Oleiphilus sp. HI0117
ATAGTGAACAACTCCAGATCATTATCAATCTCAATAATATCATTATCACTCAGATAGACCTTTGCTTGGTAAAGCTCTCTTTGATTAACACCTAACGTAGTGTCATCCGAATATTTAACCGTTGTCATCCAAGTTATGCTTAACTTTTCTTCAGGGTTAAAGTGATTTTCTGTACTTCTATCATTTGAAAGCAGATTAAAAACCTTTGGGTCTAGAGGTGCCTCTCTAAACTCGATTACTAACTCAGGCCCTACTCCACCACCTTGACCGCCATTAGTTCCAGGGGCAGCTCCACCGCCACCACTTCCACCTCCATTACAGCCAATTAGAGTTCCAGTAACTAAGCACGTTGATATAACTTTTATAGCCGTATTT
>NZ_LWGA01000303.1:0-5813 GCF_001635235.1 Oleiphilus sp. HI0117
GTCACAAGATATATCCTACGACCTGGAGCTTCAACATGCTCAATATGCTAATGCACAGGAACAATGGCAACTTTCTAAACGCTTAAGCACACGCATTGGTCAGACCCAAATTGCCAATCTAATCAATTACTCACACAATAATATAGATGACGTGGAAGACTCTCTTATCACCACGTTAAGCGCAACCAGGCGCTGGCATAGCTGGAGACTCAAGACCGAAGCTAACTATAAAATATTACCGAAAGGTGTTCTGGACTCCATCCAATCGAGTGCCAACTATCAAGCAAGTAAACGGGTAAGTTATCAAGCCTCGTTAGGCTACATTCTATCGGAAGAAGACACATACAGCTTCGACAATATGATCAGCTGGCGTCTGGACAAATACTCGTTTTCTCTTTCTGCCGGATTTGATACACAAGACCATCAAAGTATTGGCTTAAGCATTAGCTCTGCCCTTGCCTACGACAAACCTCATAATAGCCTCTACCTTAGTTCTGAAAGTGTGGCCTCTAGTGCCAGCGTGCTCGCACACACATATTTGGATCACAACAATAACGGTAGGTTTGATGAACAGGACAGCTCTCTTCCAAATATACATTTTAAAGGAAAGAACAGCTGGAGAAACAGCGCCACAAACGAAGAAGGTTATGTCTCTTTATGGGGGGTTCCTGATCTTCAAATGCAAACGATCAGTATCAATTCCCGAAAAATTGAAGACCCGTTCCTGAAACCACAGAAAGAGCACTTCTCACTCTACTCTCACTCGGGAAAACTCAACGAGATCAGTATCGGCTTCCAAACTGCGATGGAACTCGAAGGAGAAGTGCTGCTTGAAAACAATGGTAAACTTATACCGAAAGCAGGTATTCCTGTCTCTCTTTTTACACTCGATGACTCACTGATACAGCAAACCCGAACCGAGTACGATGGTGTTTACATATTCGAAAACGTCCTACCAGGTAGCTACTTACTTAAAATAGATCCTGACTACCTTCAAAGTAAAAACCTCAGCGTAACACCAACTATAGAACTCAAGGCTTCAGGCGATGAAGGTATCATTTACCTTCCTCCCACACATCTCAAACAAAAAAAATAAACTATTACTTTTCAACATGTTAACCACACAAGCCACGATCACATAGCCCAGCTTTTTCATTTGCGCAAGAAATAAATATTTTTCACTTTTTCACATTTTAAGCATTGCTGCCTTAGCACTAGCTACTATACTTGAGTGGTATTCAGGACTTAATCAGCGATAAAAAGTGGAGGCAGACCGGCTTGAGAAAAGCTCCCTTAGCATTAGTACTGCTTTCATGCTTTACGTTTTCAGTAAGCGCACAAGCTGAATCTTTTAAGGCAAAAGTGAAGTTGACCCTAGTCGACCCAGCATCGGTCAGCGCTATCGGCAGCACTCAACAAACCTTGTCGATGCCAGTTAAAAAGCTCGATAACAGCCAATGCACCATCGACCCTAAAAGCGGGTCTCTACAAGGTAACGCTTGCCTTGAGCCATCCGTCGATACACCTCAGCTAGATATTAGCGGGCGTGCCGCACAAGCCATCTCGGTAAAACTAAGTGAATCAGTCACAAATAGCGAAAGCGCGGCTTCTCTAAGCTTCGAACCGACGCTATATAATGGTTATGATCAAACTGAAAACTTTCAGCTAAGCACCAGTTCTCACAGCGTAAATATTGGTGGAACCATTTATCAACATAATACAAGTAACTCAGCACTTAATACCCAAGCAGTCCTTCAATACGGTGTAGAAGTACTTTACCCCTAGATTTACAAGCCCTAGCGCCCTATTAATTTCGCATGCCAATTAAGTTACCCTAGGTTATTTATATCAAGAACTCATTCTTCTATATTAAGTAACCCAGAGTAACTTAACTTCAAATAATAAAGGAACACACAATGAACTACATCTTGATAACCGGTGCAAGCGCCGGAATTGGCGAAGTATTCGCAGAACAATTAGCCGCTCAAGGTCACAACCTGATTCTGACCGCCCGCAGAGAAGAGCGCCTTCAAGCGCTAGCCAGTAAGCTGGAAAGCCAATATAAAATCTCGACACAAATCATCGCTGCTGATTTGTCTGACTCAAACGGTGCCGAAACGCTAGCTAGCAAAATAATCAACGAAGGTTGGGCGCTAAACGGCCTAATCAACAATGCAGGCTTTGGAGACCGCGGTGCATTCACTGAACTGTCACTGGATCGTCAGTTACAAATGATTCAGCTCAACGTCACCAGCCTGGTAGATCTAACGCACCGACTCATCCCCAAGCTATCACAACAGAGTAATAGCTTTATCATTAACGTTGCCTCAACCGCTGCCTTTCAAGCGGGACCTAACATGGCTATATACTACGCGACCAAGGCTTTTGTGCTGTCCTTCTCTGAAGCACTATATGAAGAGCTTAAGGGCCAAGGTATTGCCGTCAGCACACTTTGCCCAGGTGCAACCGCATCTGAGTTTGCATCAGAAGCTAATATGACTAACACAAAACTATTCAAAGCAGGTGCCATGACAGCAGAAGCTGTTGTCAGGAAATCGCTCAAGAAAAAAGACCGCGCCATTGTTATCACTGGCTGGAAGAATATTTTTGGTGTTTGGTCTGGTAAACTATCCCCACGTTCAGTCACACGAAAACTTGCAGGATGGTTACAAGCCTAAAATGTGTTTAATCAAACAACGCGCGAATAATCCGGAACAAAAAGCTCTCAGAAAACAGCAAATTCTCGATGCTACACGAAAACGATTTTCTGATCTTGCCTACGAAGACCTTAACCTGAATGTGATTGCTGCAGATGTAGGTATTACTAAGGCCGCTTTATATCGCTACTTTAGAAATAAAGAGACTTTGTTCCTCGCGTTGTTTGTAGAAACCCTTGAAGAATTAATTCACTCGGCCCAAAAAATGCCAAACAAGCTCCCCCTAGCAAGGCTAATGGCTGACACCTTAATTGCTAACCCTATCTATTGTAAGTTGAATGCAATTTTACACACAATTTTAGAACGGAACCTTACCGTTGAAGAAGCATTACAATTCAAAAAAACCTTACTCCACTTAATGCACCAGTATTCCCAGTTACTAACACAACAAGCAGAGCAAGACTTGCCTCAAGCGCAAGCGCTCACCCTACTCATGCAAGTTCAGCAAGCATTGATCGGCGTTTGGCATATGACTCACCCTGTCGGTGCAATTGCCGAGGTTATTGAGTCTCCGCCTTTAGATGTTTTTAAGCGAGATTTTTATAGCGCCTTGCTCGCACATATAGAAACCATCACCCGACAAATTGCCCCTTAAGTGATACGCATCAGAAATCTAACGAGTAAGACCTAAGAGACAAGATATTCCAGCACATTTGGCTATACTAAAGTGAAGTAAGAGACTCTCATTCATTAAAGAATAGGTACAAGAAACATATGGCCAAAATCCTGATCGCCGATGATCAATTAGTAATGCGCAACATGTTTAAAGTCATCCTTCAAGACGAGCCACACGAACTGACGCTAGCGGTCGATGGCGAAGCCGCATTAAATGCAGCCAAAGCAGAACGATTTGACCTGGTACTGAGCGACTTATATATGCCAAAACTCGATGGCATACAACTCACTGCAGCTATTAGAGCACTCCCCGCTTACAAGGGTGTTCCTGTACTCATTGTTAGCACCGAGAATAAAGCAGAGAAAAAAGCTGCAGGCAGAGCAGCAGGCGCGAATGGCTGGATCATCAAACCCATTACCAAAGACCGCCTGCTTCCTGCGATAAAGAAACTACTAGGCTAAGGCGCCAACGCTGCATCGATATCTTTCACCATGTCTTTCGGCTCGGTATTGGGCGCATAGCGTTTAACAACCTTGCCCTGTTGATCGACCAAAAACTTGGTAAAATTCCATTTTATCTTTTCAGAGCCCATCAAGCCCTTCGCTTCTGATTTTAAGTATTTATACAAGGGATGAGTATTATCGCCGTTTACTTCTATTTTGGAGAACATTGGAAACGTAACCCCATAGTTCAAAGAACAAAACTCGCTAATCTCACTATCTGTTCCTGGGTCTTGCTTTAGAAACTGATTGCATGGAAAGCCTAAGATCTCTAGCCCTTTCTCGCTATACTCCAAATACAGCTCCTCAAGCCCCTTGAGCTGAGGCGTAAATCCGCATTTACTTGCCGTATTGACGATTATCAGCAACTTCCCCTGATACGCTTTAAGAGGAACTTCCTCTCCTTTAATATTATTAGCACTGAACTGATAGATATCAGACACGAGTCTCTCCCTATTAATGATAATTATTCACAAGCATCCTACCCCTAAATTATCAGCGTTAAAAGCCTATTGATTTACATCAATGCTCAGGAATAAGCGTTTGACATTGATTATGCGATAGGCAAATATATTTTTTTAGCTTACAAGCGTAAACACAAAAATGTCAGATATAAGCAAATTGCAGCAAACTATGAGCGAGGCACAAACTTATGAGCAATGGCTCACCGCTGCCTCGAAAGCCGATAAGCTTAACGGCAGTTATGACTGGCAAAAAAAACCTGAGTCTAAAC
The DNA here is from genome assembly GCF_001635235.1 of Oleiphilus sp. HI0117. Taxonomy (NCBI): domain Bacteria; kingdom Pseudomonadati; phylum Pseudomonadota; class Gammaproteobacteria; order Oceanospirillales; family Oleiphilaceae; genus Oleiphilus; species Oleiphilus sp. HI0117. Next base: position 4,567 of record NZ_LWGA01000303.1, read on the forward strand.
ACTACCCATACAAAGTGCTGCAGGGACATTATCAAACAATTTCTGAACTGCTAGAAAATAAAGATTATTTGAAGCTGATTCCCTATATTCAGGAAAGCCTGTATCGAACCACCGCGGAACTCAGTAAACCCAAGCTCTATCAACCCGCCTACACAGGAACCAAGACCCTCGTTAGCAATTACTTAAAGTTGATCGATAAAGCGTTAAAGATACTCTGCGAATCTGAGATCGATAGCATCTCGACAAAAGACAAGCTCGCCCAGTTCAAACAGGCCGAGCATAATTTTGGTCGCCCTGCCTTAATGCTAAGTGGCGGTGGAACCTTCGGTATTTATCATATAGGCGTGGTCGCAACACTCATCAATCACAAGCTCCTCCCCTCCATCATATCTGGTAGCAGTATGGGAGCAATCACAGCGGGCATGCTGGCTACTCACACAAATAAGGAAGTACTTACTCTTCTAGGTAAGCCCGAGGAAAGTAACTACAGCCCTTTGAAGCGTTTACCGCTTAAAGGTATTTGGCAACAGCAATCATTACTCGACCCAGAGCAACTGCGCAGCTGCGTTGAACACAACGTCGGATTAATGACTTTTGAAGAAGCCTTTAAAAAAACCGGCCGAAACGTAAGCATTACAATTTCACCTGCCCGAACAGGCCAAAAGCCAAGAATTCTGAACTACCAAACTGCACCAAGTGTTTTTGTCGCATCCGCAGCACAAGCATCATGCTCTGTCCCTGGTTTGTTTCCTCCCTGCCAGCTCTATGAGAAGAACGCCCTTGGGGAAAAGCAGGCCTATCTAAAAGGTGAACGCTGGTATGACGGCTCTTTTGCTACCGATATTCCGAGGCAAAGAATGAGCCGGCTTCACAATGCAAACTACTTTATAGTCAGCCAGGCCAACCCACATATTGTGCCTTTTGTCTCTCAACGTCAGGATGATGGTCTTGCAGCCTTCCTTGCCGACCTATTGGTCAGCAGTAGCTTTTCTCAAGGAAAGGCTCTACTTAAGTTGGGGAAGCGTCGGTTTCACTCTCAGGCTTGGAGTTCTTGGCTAAATCACGCTTCCTTGATGCTTGATCAGGACTATTTGGGCGACATCAATATCCACCCTGAATTTCCGCCTTCCTGGTATACCAAGTTCATGAAGAACCCTAGCCCTTCAGAAAGAGACTATATCTTGAAAATGGGTGAACGCTGCACCTGGCCAAAACTGGCCATGATTAGGGACCAAACTCAGGTAAGC
>NZ_LWGA01000304.1:0-502 GCF_001635235.1 Oleiphilus sp. HI0117
GGTATGTTAATAAATACACCTGAAGCAGTGGTCATCTGACCATCACTCGTTGACCAGTCGGTGTCTTCTTTCTGAAAAGAGATGAAAAAGTCGTTGGTGTAATCAACATTACCTGTTGTAGAGTTTCTCTGCCCAACATCAAGAGTCTTATAGTCTGCAAGGTCATAACAGTAAAAACCCGAATTACAATCCGTTGCACCTCCACTTTGATCATTACCTACACCAAAATACTTAGCACGAGTATTATCGACATCGCCACTTAAGTTAAGCATCGATGCTTGGTAATCATCGCCAAAGAAATCAGTAATCGTAGCGCCAACGTTACCAGAAATACTATCAAAGTCACCGCTAAGCTGACCACGAGCTTCACCAAAGCCCAAACGAAAGCCTACAAGCTCATCGGTAGCGTCTTTGGCAATTTCGAAATACGGATCATTTACTTCAAAAGGAATAATATCGTTTACCGCGTAAGTTTGCCCATCTAGCTGAACTTGAGCGGCAT
>NZ_LWGA01000305.1:0-443 GCF_001635235.1 Oleiphilus sp. HI0117
CCTCGAGAAAGTGCAGGCTTCAACATATTCCCCGCATCCATTGAGCCCTCTGCCTTACCAGCACCAACCATGGTATGAATTTCATCGATAAAGAGGATTATCTGCCCTTCTTGCTTACTCAGCTCATTAAGCACACCTTTCAAGCGCTCCTCAAATTCACCTCGAAACTTAGCCCCGGCAATCAATGCCCCCATATCCAAGGACAAGACTCTCTTATCTTTTAAGCCGTCAGGTACTTCACCGTTTACAATTCGTTGAGCTAAACCTTCGACAATAGCTGTTTTACCGACACCCGGCTCACCTATCAAAACGGGGTTATTCTTACGTCGACGTTGAAGAACCTGCACCGTGCGACGAATCTCATCATCACGACCAATAACCGGGTCCAGTTTTCCTTCTACGGCTCTAGCCGTCAAATCAACCGTAAATTTATCTAATGCCTC
>NZ_LWGA01000306.1:0-268 GCF_001635235.1 Oleiphilus sp. HI0117
ATGATCACGGTAGCGATTGCCGCGATTTGTAATAGTAACCACAGAGTTTGCGTCCCGACTTGAAAACGCGAAATAGTGGTAATCCCCCGGATCACAATAGGGATAACCGCCACAGCGCAAATGAAATACCCGATCGATAGCGGAATACCCAGCAAGGCATGTAAAGCCGATGCGAGAATAGCGGCTTCAATCGCAAAGAAGATAAAAGTAAACGAAGCATAAATAAGTGACGTGACTGTGGAGCCTAAGTAGCCAAACCCGGCACCTC
>NZ_LWGA01000307.1:0-293 GCF_001635235.1 Oleiphilus sp. HI0117
GAAGAATGCTGGGTGCCTAACTTTCCGCATCCTGGGCAGCATTTCGGCCAAGGCAATAAGCAAAGCCCAATGCGTATTATGCAATGTGCAAACGAATGTGATGCGTGGAACTATGCCGATGCAAAAATGGATGACCTGGCTGCGTTCTTGATTACTGGCGGCCCGACCTATCTACTAGCATCTCAAGACCTGGATGGCAAAGCAGGTAAGGATTATATCGATTTGGATAAGGTTCCAGAAGGCCGCAAAGTTTTTGCTCGTGAGTGTGCAGGTTGCCACAGCTCGAAAATGGC
>NZ_LWGA01000308.1:0-676 GCF_001635235.1 Oleiphilus sp. HI0117
AACAGCATCACACTCCAGGATAACTTCTTCAATTTCTTCTGGGTGAATACGGTTAGCGCCAGATTTAATCATTTGTTTCTGGCGGCCTTTGATGTAATAGAAACCATCAATATCTCTGTAGCCCAAATCGCCGGTGTGTAGCCAGTCACCTGTAATTGTTTGTTCCGTAGCCGTTGGGTTGCTCAAATATCCTTGCATGATATTGTCTCCCTTGGCAATAAGTTCACCTGTCTCGTTTGGCCCCAATAGTTTGCCGCTTTCATCGCTAATCGCTAACTCTACATCAGGTATTGGGATGCCGATTGAGCCGGCTTTTTCTAGTAGTCTGGCTGGCGGCAGGTAGGTGAGCCTTGCTGACGCTTCAGTTTGTCCATACATGACGTAAATATCGGTGTTAGGTAGTGCCTCTAGTAACTCTTTGGTAGTCGTAACACTCATACTTCCACCTGCCTGGGTAATATATCTAAGTTGCGGATGTATTTTGGCAAAGCTAGTCTTATGTAAAAGAATTTGAAATGTTGAGGGTACACCAGAAAAACCCGTAATGCTTGCTTTGTTTAAGTCTTCAGCAATGAGTTTAGGGTAGAGCATTGACTGCCCTAAGCAAATACTTGCCCCAGCATAAATATGAGTTTGTAATACTGAGTTGCCGTAGCTGTATGTGAATGGTAATACG
>NZ_LWGA01000309.1:0-235 GCF_001635235.1 Oleiphilus sp. HI0117
ATAAGTTCACCTGTCTCGTTTGGCCCCAATAGTTTGCCGCTTTCATCGCTAATCGCTAACTCTACATCAGGTATTGGGATGCCGATTGAGCCGGCTTTTTCTAGTAGTCTGGCTGGCGGCAGGTAGGTGAGCCTTGCTGACGCTTCAGTTTGTCCATACATGACGTAAATATCGGTGTTAGGTAGTGCCTCTAGTAACTCTTTGGTAGTCGTAACACTCATACTTCCACCTGCCT
>NZ_LWGA01000310.1:0-285 GCF_001635235.1 Oleiphilus sp. HI0117
TATCTCGGATGGACCTTCTAACCCGCACGATATTTTGCGCCTACTGGGTGTTGTGGAGCTATCTAAATACATCACTAACGAAGTGCAGGACGTTTACCGTTTGCAGGGTGTTGTAATTAACGATAAGCATATCGAAGTTATCGTGCGCCAGATGTTGCGTAAAGTTGAGATTACGCAGTCTGGTGATACTGACTTGATCAAGGGTGACCAGGTTGAGTATGTGAAGTTCTTGGAAGCTAATGAAGAGGCTGATTCGAACGACAAGATGCCTGCGCAGTGTGAGCG
>NZ_LWGA01000311.1:0-531 GCF_001635235.1 Oleiphilus sp. HI0117
GATTGTTAAAGGTTGTGCGAGTATGCCGGACAGCAAAATGCCTTTGCATCAGAGTGCTGAGTATTACAATTATATTCAGCGAGACTTTGAAAGCTATATAGAGGTGTCTAGAGCATGGTTATCGCATAACCGAAGTTTTATTTCACAGAACAAGCAAAAAGAGATCAACATGAACGCACCGTTTATGTTGATGCCTAATGAGCCGACACAGAAAGCTGTATTGCTGGTTCACGGCTTGGGAGACTCGCCTTATTCTTTTTCTGATATTGCTAAATCGCTCCACGGCGAAGGGTATGCTGTTCACGTTTTACTTTTGCCTGGGCACGGAAGTAAGCCTTCGGACTTAATGCTCTCTCACTATGAAGATTGGCAAGACATTGTTGACCACTATGCTCTACAGCTGAAAAAACAGTACAACAAGGTTTTACTAGGCGGTTTTTCTACCGGTGCAAACCTCGTGACTATCAATGCCATTGAGCAGGGTGGTGTTGATGGTTTGCTTCTGTTTTCTCCGGGCTTTGAGACATTTTC
>NZ_LWGA01000312.1:0-761 GCF_001635235.1 Oleiphilus sp. HI0117
AACCCGAGTAGCCTTGCTCATGACAATGCTTTGGAGCAAAGTCATGCAAGGCCGTAATCACGGCGCTATGATCAATACCCTCTCGTATAAGTATCCGTGAACCGGTAATGGGGGTGAAAGGAATGGCTGAAACTAACTTGGGATAATAAGCCAATCCATATTGATGGTAAGCATTCGCCCAAGCATGGTCAAAGACGTATTCACCATAGCTATGCTGCTTAACATAGCTAGGAACAGCGGCGACCAATGTATCGCCCTGATAAGCCATGAGGTGATGCACCAACCATCCTGAGCATCCACCAACCGCTTGTGTTTTTTCCAAGGCATCGAGAAAGTGGTAGCGCACAAAGGGGTAGCCCTCACCTGCCAAGGAATTCCAGGCCTGCTCTCCCACCTCAGCAATTGAGGTGACGTAACGGAACTCAATAGTCATCCTGTTGCCACACTTATTTAGCTGAAAGCAAAGTATCCAATACTTTGTCTACGTGCTCAAACATCGTTTGTTGCGCGCTTTCCGTCGGATGAATACCATCGTCTTGCATCATACCTTCAACACCAGCAACCCCTTCCAATAAGAAGGGAACTAAGGATAGATCCATTTGCAATGCCAGGTCTGAGTATATATTCGCAAAGGCTTTGGTATAACGGTCACCATAGTTAGGCGGTATCTGCATGCCTAGCAATATTACTTGGGCTCCAGCCTCTTGTGACATCACAGCCATCGCTTCTAGGTTATTACGAATCTGCCTAACCGGGGTTCC
>NZ_LWGA01000313.1:0-225 GCF_001635235.1 Oleiphilus sp. HI0117
TAGTGTGAGGCTTAACAGAACCAGGCACACATAGAACCTGACCACGCTCAACTTCGTCACGCTTAGTACCACGCAGAAGAACACCAACGTTCTCACCCGCACGACCTTCGTCTAGAAGCTTACGGAACATCTCAACACCAGTACAAGTAGTGGTTTGAGTTTCCTTGATACCAACAATCTCGATTTCTTCACCAACTTTGATGATACCACGCTCAACACGACCCG
>NZ_LWGA01000314.1:0-13069 GCF_001635235.1 Oleiphilus sp. HI0117
GCAGTAAGAACTATACCCCGATGGAAATGGCTACGCGCCGAATGTACACCGAAAACCCGGTAGAATTTCTATCTTGGTACTATCATCGTTTTGCAACGTATCGCCATCACGGGCCAAATGAAGTCCACCATTGGCTCGCAGATAAAAACCTGATCACCCAAAATATTGATGGTCTTGATGGTAAGGCCGGCAACAAAGATTATATCGCAATTCATGGGCGCTTAGATCAAATGACGCGTTTTCATGAGCAAGGCCCAACGGTTGAGACTTATCAAACGCCTTGGGAACAAGTGGATGAAGAGAATCTTGTCGACTCACTACTTTCCCTGTTTAAAATTAGTAAGCACACACTTACACCAGAGCTAGACGTTTCACAAAAGCCTTACGTTTTGCTCTTCGATGAGTTCTACACTGATCTTTACAGAATATCAGAGGCACAGGAACGAATGCGTTATGCCTCGAAGATGGTATTTATGGGCACCTCCTTTAGTGTCAATATTACTCAAATGGCCCTGGAAACGGCTGTTCATAACGATATCCCGATAGAAATCGTAGACCCGAAGCCCGTGAAAATTCACTACCAAAATACAACTTATCATCAGGTAAAGGCGTCTGATTATATTAAGAGAGTGACTTAACGTGAGTCTAGTTCAATTGATTTATGTGAGTACGGCTTCCAAGGTTTTAACCCTAGAAGACTTGAAAAGTATTGTTGAAGTCGCAAAGCTGAATAATCAAAAGCATATGATTAGCGGTTTTCTATGCTCAGATAAGCGCTATTTCAACATATCAAAACAGACTATCGCCACAAGGCCTTAAAGCTTATCGTTTATAACGAAACGACTAGCCGCTCTTTTCCCGAGTGGGCAATGGGAGCCGTTCTTCAAGTCGGGAGTCACGAGAAAATACTCGCAAAGTTCAACCCTGATCGTTCATTTCAACCGTATGCTTTAAGTCCAAGTGATAGCCTTAGTTTCTTACAGGCGTTTTCTGAATTCAGAGGGATGCCAAAAAGCACTTAATCAGAAAGACGAGCCTGGCTGCTCCAGAAACGCTAACTCTGGCTGACTCGACTCTCTTCCAAGTATCTGATTACGATGAGGGTAGCGACCAAAACGATCAATAATTTCCTTATGGCGCTTTTCAAATTCAAGATTGCGCTCCAAACCCTTTTGAGAATAAAGCGACAACGCAACTTCATGAATCGCTCTTGATTCACTATGCATGAAAGGCATATACAGAAAACTTCGCTCAGTGGGTTCAAGTGCTAAATCTGCACGACAAGCGATCGCTTCCTGAGCCAGCACCAAAGCAAGTGTATCAGAAGCGAAAGCAGCCGGCGTATCTCGATACATATTTCGAGAGAATTGATCTAGAACGATAATCTCAGCCAACCGGCCTTCGGGGCTTGAACGCCAAGTGTAGAGTTCCCCCGCATTCGCTTGGCGGTGCAAGGAAGCAAAACGCCCTTGAATCAGGGCGTCGAAATCAGAGTCCTTAACAAACCAGCTCGAAGGTTCGATTTCTTCAAACCAGAAACTCAATACAGATTGGCACATTGTTTCAGCTAAGTCCTTAATTAAGTAAAACCTAACTGTAGACCTTGAAACACACAAATGCGAGTCGTCGAGAGCTAAGGGCGACTCGGCGAGGGGTAGAACCCTCTGCCTACAGAGTCGATAAAAAGTTACAGCCCTGAATGGCACTTACTTAAGGAGAAATTGGCGTCATTCCCTTGAACAAGGGAATCCATTGTTTTGAGGCTAACTCAATGAAATTGAAGGACCATGACTATCGCTAACCTATAGATTTCTAGTCTTTTTTAACTCTCTAGGTCAGCCAAACGGCTGAAAAACAATGGATTCCCGCCCCGCCCAGGCGGCCCTCTCTTGCTGCGCAATTCACCTTGTGCGCGGGAATGACGAGTTTCGGGGCGAAATCAAGCTTAAGTAAGTGCCATTGGTTACAGCCCTCTTTTCAGAAAAGGGCTAACTTAAGTAAGCCGCCTTCAAATCATACATCTAAACCTGAAACGTACGCTGCATTTCGTCCAGCACTTCCCCTTCGTTCTCGGGCTCATAATGCGGAGGCATCCATGCAGGTCTTTCATTCTGATAAATCATACCAAGCCCGAAGCCATCATCCCTCTGAATTTCAGCCGCGGTCTGAATTGGGTCGTGAGTGTGCTCCTGACCAAACTCATGGACCATTTCCTTCCAATGCTTTTGCTCAGGTACAAAGGTGACACACTGGCTCAATGCCTGCACGAAGGAGAAACCTTCATGCTCAATAGCCTTAACGATTAAATCCGTTAGCTGCTTCGGATCACCATAATAACCACGCGCGATAAATCCGGCCCCGGCACCCAGTGCAAGGCTCGCTGGCTGCAGTGCAGGAACACCCGTGCCATGAGGGGTTAGTTTACTGTGATCCCAATCCGAAGGCGTCGTAGGTGAAGCCTGCCCTTTAGTCATACCGTAGACTTCATTATCCATGGCGATATAGGTGAAATTGATATTCCGTCGACAGGCATGCAAAAAGTGATTGCCACCAATAGAAAAACCATCACCATCGCCTCCCACCGCGATGACAGTCAAATCCGGACGTGCCACCTTCAAACCACCCGCCACGGGCAGCGCCCGACCGTGAACACCATGAAAACCGAATAAATGTGTGTAGGCAGGCAAACGAGACGAGCAGCCAATACCCGAAATGATAGCAACATTCTCCGGGTCAAGGTTGAGTTTTGCCAAAGCACGGGTTAAAGCAGCTAACACTGAATAGTGCCCACAACCGGCACACCAAATTGGGCTGACCGTAGACTTATAATCCTTCGCTTTTCTTGTTGCTATGTTTTTATTCTCAGCAGTTGGCGACATGTTCTACCTCCAGAGCGTTCTGTTCCCATTGATTAAAGGCACCGATAATATGCTTCGGCCGGATAGGTAAAGGGCCCGGAATAGCCAAGCTTTGGTGAGCACAAGGAAAGTCTACATGCGCCCTTAACCAAGCCATAAACTGGGCACCATGACTCTGCTCGACAACAAGTACTCTTTCTGCACCCTCTAGCTCGCGCAACAGCGCCTCGGTTTGTAGTGGCGCGATCAAACGTAAAGCAATGACTCGGCATGCCTCACCTTGCTCGGTCATTCTTTCAGCCGCTTCTTTAGCTACCGATGAGACCGACCCCCAACAAACTATGGCGCTTTCACCCTGCCCTGACACCTCAGCCCAATATTCAGAGTAGTCAAACTGACGAAGCTTCTCGGCGCGTTTCTGCAGCTGCTCGCGATGCATTTCTGTGGCAGCAGAAGGCGTGCCATGTTGGTTATGCTCCAAACCGTCTGCGGTATACATCATGTCTTCTTCACCAGGAATCGACATAGGTGAGATACCGCTATCAGTTAGTGCGTAACGATGATAAGGCGTATCTGAATGCGCTGCGATCAAGCGTTCACCCTTTTCTTGCCAAAGCTGCGGCTCCAGAAGGCTTGCATCTGACTGGGCCATTGATTGGTCAGACAAGGTAATCACTGGCACCTGCAGGTGTTCTGCCAACCACACTGACCAACCCGTGGTAAAGGCACTGTCTGCAATCGATAACATGGCAGTCACCACATGCGGCGCATCGCCATGCAAACCATGTAGCGCCATATTTAGATCAGACTGCTCTGATTTGGTGGGAATACCCGTTGAAGGGCCTCCTCGCATCACATTCACAATTACCAGAGGAGTTTCACTGGCAACGGCCAAACCTATAGACTCAGCCATCAATGCTAAACCAGGGCCAGAGGTAGCGGTAAGCGACGAAACACCGCCAAAAGACGATCCGATAATCATATTGATAGAAGCCAGCTCATCTTCAGCCTGAACCAAACTACCGCCCAACTTTTCCAAATTTGGCGCGAGCCACTCAAGAATTCCCGAGGCTGGTGTAATGGGGTAAGCTGCAACAAAGCGCGTACCTGCCTTTAGCGCACCGAGACCACAAGACTCACTACCATTTACCAACCATTGAGGAGATTTTTCACTCTTATCTGCCAATTGAACTTGCGCCACTTCCTGGTATTGGTCAGCCAGGTTCCAACCCGCAATTAACCAGTCTTCAGCCTGCGACAGCAACTCCTCTTTCTTGGCAAAGTGCTCTCTCAATACCTTCTGTATCGTGCCTTGCTCCAAACCTAAGAATTTGGCTAACAGGCCCGCAGCGACAATATTCTCTCCGCCATCAGCGGTCTCACTTGCGAGTGTATCCAATGGAAGCTCGACGACGCGAGCACCAGAGTCTTTAACAAACTCTGGAGTCTTAGCCTGATCTTTCCCTATGATAACGACACTGTTTTCGTTCAATGGCACTTCAGCACTAAAACGCGTGACATGGTCAGTATCAAGCAAGACGAGTAAGTCGAAATAGTCATCAGGGGATTGAACAGGATGATTTGAAAAACGAAGAAGGCTTAAAGACTCCCCTCCCCTTATTTGCGGCCCGAAAGAGCGTTGCGCCAAACCGAAGTAGCCTGCTTTGGCGCAAGCCTTGAGCAGTAACTGTCCGGTTGTGATAACACCCGTACCGCCGTAGCCAGCGATGGCAATGGAAACGGATTGCTTGGTCATATAGCCTCCTCTTATTGTTTAAGGAAACCATTACACAGAGCGCAGGCTAGGTAAATGAGTCAGGTCAAGTGTCCGCAGTTATAGTAAGCCGAGTTTAAAAAAGCTAGGCAGAGCCCCCTCATAAATCAAGGGCGTGCTAAATTGCTAACAAGCCTTGGAAGGCTCCGTTTACAAACCACCATCTAGCCGTTGCGAACCAAGCAAAGAGCAATAAAAGACTACGCATTCTAATTCGGTTTAAAGTTCTTCGGCGATAGACCGTACCAGCGTTTAAAAGCTCGGCTGAAACTTGATGCATCACTATAACCCAAGCTTTCAGCCAAAGTTTCAATGGATATATCCTGTTTTCGAATATGAGCCAGTGCAACGCGCTTACGTTCCTCTTCTAATAGCTCTTTATATGATGTTTCATGAGACTGAAGATGACGCCGTAAGGTACGCGGAGACATACAAAGCTCAGAGGCTAAGGTATCAAGAGACAATTCTTGGAAAATATCTCTACGAATAATGAATTTCACGCGATCTAAAACCGTATTATCAGGGCAAACTTCACTCAAACGCTCCTGACAACATTGTTCATTTAACTGGGCCGAATCTTTGTTGTAGAAAACCAGAGGCTGCTTAAGCAAGGCTTCAGACAAAACAATTCGATTCTGATCCTGATTAAAAAATACCGGCACCGAAAAGAACTCGTCGTAAGCCTCAATTACCTTCGGTTGATCGAAGGAAAAGTGTATCTGGCCCGCTTTATCATGGTCATCCAGCTCAACGCCCCCCATAAAAAAGCGCCCTAAGGAGTAAATTACAGAGCAGGTGAATTCCATAAAATAAGGTAGCGCGTCACCCAAGTCTTGTTTAGGCGTCAGGGTTAACACTCCCAATCCAGATTTTTGCATTTCAAACTTGAAACCCAGTATCTGTGTAAATAAAGGTTGATACTTGGTCAGAAGTTCCATCGCTTGCTGAACATTCTCACTACTCATAATTCGAGCCGCGAGTAGTCCATCATGATGCAGAAAACTCTGCTCTCCCAAGTAAAGTGCAAAAGGATGATGAGGAAGCAAACGCCTCGCATTAATAATCAGCTGCTTGTACTGAAGAAAATTTATCGTCTGATCAGTCTCGGATAAATCCTGAAACTGAAGCCCTGTATCTTTTAACAAGGACCTCAGATCTACCTTATTCATCATGAGGATTTTAACTAGCGGCTTAACACGCGCGATAGGGATAAAGACCTCACCCGAAGTCTGATATTCAGTACGTAAGTTTCGGTGCCCGATTTTGGCTATATTTAAAGCGCCCATAGTTAACCTTTCATTTTGTTTTTATTATCAATGAATATTTTGAGTCAGTGAAAAAAGGCTTTCTTACCTTGCCCTAAAATACTCATAAATGTTGCTATATGAACATATCGTATCGAGCAACCAAAGTTTTTGAAAGTAACCATCGCTCATTTCGCTAAAAAGATGTTATTTTTTGATCAGCTTATCATTCCCGCTGATAAATCTCGACATAACATACAAAACTTTCTTCATAGCTTTTTTCCGAAGAATTAACCTGGATCAAGATCAGCTATTTACTCAGCAAGGCTAGCAAGGAATACTTAATAAGAACTACACTATTTAACTTCATGGCTGTACCAAGAAAATAACAACTCAGTAGTCTGCTTATGGAAAACCAGCTTCGTATTTCTGAAATCTGCCAAGGCTTTGATAACAATCCCAAGCGAATGATTGATATCCTTTGGGCGATACAAAACACCTTAGGTTGGATCAGTGGCGACTCAATGAAGTTAGTCGCAGAAAAAACCAACAGTCACCGAGTCGTTGTTGAAGGGGTCGCGAGTTTCTATAGTTTTTTCAAAACTAGCCCTCAAGGAAAAATCATCATTCACCTGAGTGAAGATATAATCGACCAGCATAAGGGGAGCGCGGAAATTCTGCAGGCCTTTGAGTTGGCATTAGGGATCCCTGTTGGCAACACGACTCTGGATGGGAAGTTTTCACTCCACCTCACGCCCTGCATAGGCATGAGTGACCAAGCCCCTGCCGCCCTGATTAACGAGCACGTCGTCACCTCGTTAACACCAAGCAAAGTGAAACGTTTAGTTAACGCACTAAAACGTACACTCAAAGCATCTGAATCCGATAACTGGAGAGCACTATCCACCCGAATTCATGACACGTGTTTATCGGTATTCGGCGGTAAAACAGGCGATGGAAATAACAGCCACTCACTAGTACGGAGCATGGTAAATAACAATATTCAGCAATCTGGCCCGGTATTACTAAGTGAGCCTCCTTTAGCGCAAGCTTTGGCTAAATGCCTCTCAAAAAACCCCGACGAGATTATTGATGAGTTACTCCGCTCCGATCTAAGAGGTCGCGGCGGCGCGGGTTTTCAAATCGCGCGCAAATGGCAATTTGCAGCCCAAACACCGGCTGAAAAACGTTATGTCATTTGTAATGCCGACGAAGGCGAGCCCGGCACCTTTAAAGATAGAGTATTGCTAACAGAGCGCGCTCACCTCTTAATAGAGGGTATGACTATCGCCGCCTACGCAATTGGTAGTGAGCATGGCATTCTCTATTTGCGCGCTGAATATCGTTACCTGCTGCCCTACCTAAATAGCGTATTGGAAGAACGACGTCGAGAAGCCCTGCTCGGCCAAGACATGCTTATTGACGAGTCAACCGGAACACGCTTTTCCTTCGATATCCGCATCCAACTTGGTGCAGGTGCCTATATTTGCGGCGAAGAAAGCTCTCTGATCAGCTCATGCGAAGGACAACGCGGAGAACCCAAAAACAAACCACCTTTCCCTGCGCAGAAAGGCTACTTGGGTTATCCAACAGTGGTGAACAACGTCGAAACCTTCTGCAACGTGCCTCATATTCTGGACAAAGGTGCTGAGTGGTTTCAGTCTCTTGGCACCGAGCACAGCAAAGGTAGCAAGCTGCTCAGTATTTGCGGCGACTGCGAGCGCCCTGGCATCTATGAAGTTGAGCATGGTATTAGCGTCTCCGATGCACTCGACTTAGCTGGTGCTATTGATGCAGAAGCTGTCCAGGTAGGTGGTGCCAGTGGCGAAATGATTGCGCGTATCGACTTTAACCGGCGCTTATGTTTTGAGGATTTACCTACAGCAGGGGCTATCATGATTTTCTCGGCGCAACGTAATATTCTCGATATCGTCAATTACTTTATGCACTTCTTTATTGAAGAAAGCTGTGGCTACTGCACCCCATGCAGAGTCGGTAATGTGTTTTTAAAGAAAGGGCTTGAGAAAATCATGCTCGGCCAGGGCGAGAGCAAGGATCTGGAGTCTTTGCAAAGCCTCGGCAATACCATTATTCAAACCAGTCGCTGCGGGCTTGGGCATACGTCCCCTAAACCTATTTTATCGACAATTGAAAACTTCCCTTTGGTGTACTCCGCTTTGCTAAAAGACCACCCGGATGGTCGTCAGGCAGGCTTTGATATTCAAGGTGCATTGAACGAATCGCGTATTATCGCTAAACGACGATCGATTATTTTTGACCCGCGATACGACCATGACGACAGGGAGCAAAAATGATGAGCCAAGAAGAAAAGCGACTTAGCTTTACCATCGACGGCAAGAAAGTCGAAGCCCATGAGGGACAGTCGATAATGTCTGCCTGTGAGGCACAAGGTATCTACATTCCTCGGCTATGCGATTCTGAAGGCCTTGTTCCCCAAGGTAGCTGCCGAGTTTGCTCTGTCAAAATGAATGGCCGGGTCGTTGCCGCCTGCACACAACCCATCGAAGACGGTGCAATTATTGAAAATGAAAGCCAGGAAGTAACAGGCTATCGCAAAGATTTGGTCAGAATGTTATTTCATGAAGGCAATCATCTCTGTCCTATCTGCGAAGCTAGTGGACGCTGCGAACTACAAGCAACCGCCTATCGCCTTGGTTTGTCTCAGGCATCAGACTTCCCATACTTACAGCCTTCTCGCCCGGTTGATGCTTCGCACCCGGATATCGCATTAGATAACAACCGTTGCATACTCTGTGGTCGTTGTATTCGAGCCTCACGAGACGTTGACGACAAGCATGTCTTTGAATACGTGGGTCGCGGTATCCATAAACGTATTGGTGTGAATGGCGACTGCCTTGCTGATACCAATGCCGATATTAACGACTACGCCATGTCATTAGAGGTTTGTCCGGTTGGCTGTATTATTCGAAAGAACGATGGCTTTTTCGCCCCCGTTGGCGAGCGTCAATACGACAGCCATATAATTGGCTCAGATATCGAAGTACGACAATACCAGCCTGAAACCGGCAAAGAGGACAGTACAAAATGAGAAAGAAGCGTATTGCCACCACCTCTCTGGCAGGTTGCTTTGGCTGTCATATGTCGTTGCTGGATATTGATGAAAGAATAATCGAACTAATGGAACTGGCCGAGTTTGATCGCAGCCCTTTAAACGATGTCAAAAAGTTCACACGCCGTTGCGACATTGGCCTCATTGAAGGCGGCTGCTGTAATGAAGATAACGTCCATGTGCTTCGTGAATTCAGAGAGAACTGCGACATACTTGTTGCCGTTGGGCAATGCGCCATCATGGGCGGTTTGCCGGTCATGCGAAATGCCATTATGCATTCCGATGATCCGCTAAGAGAATGCCTGGACGAAGCCTATACCACGCCCAAGGTACTCAACCCAGAAAACCAGATACCAAATGACCCAGCTCTACCTTTGCTGCTCGACAAGGTTTACACCTGCGTCGATGTGGTCAAAGTTGACTACCAGATTCCAGGTTGTCCACCTTCTGGCGATGCGCTATGGAGTGCTTTAACAGCCTTGATCAAAGGCGAGCCACCTTCGCTTGATTATTCACTGATCAAGTTTGACTAATTCAAGGGCTGAAAAGATGAAAAAAACAAAAGCTCGGATCGTAGAAATAGAACCCCTAACGCGAGTCGAGGGTCACGGCAAAGTGACGATTCACCTCGATGAACAAAACCAGGTGTCTGAAGCGCGCTTACATATTGTCGAGTTCAGAGGCTTTGAGCGCTTTATCCAGGGCCGATTACTTTGGGAAGTGCCTGTCATCGTTCAGCGCTTGTGTGGCATCTGCCCGGTAAGTCACCACTTAGCAGCCGCAAAAGCTATGGATATGATTGTCGGTGTTGACCAACTCACGCCCACCGCCGAAAAAATGCGCCGCCTGATGCACTACGGCCAGATCATGCAGAGCAACGTACTCCACTTCTTCCATCTCAGTTCACCTGACCTGCTCTTTGGTTTTTCTGCGCCCGCAAAAAAACGCAATATCTTTGAAGTCATTAAAGCCTTTCCTGACCTGGCCAAGAAAGGCGTATTAATGCGCAAGTACGGACAAGAAGTTATTCAGTACACCGCAGGTAAAAAAATTCATGGCAACACAGCCATTCCGGGCGGCATCAGTAAGAGTCTTTCCGTTCAAGAACGAGACAAGCTATTACAAGATATCGACCAGATGATCGAGTGGTCACAAGAAGCGGTCGATATTACACGCAACTATACACTTGAGCACCTAGGGCTGGTAGAAAGCTTCGCCAACTTTAAGTCTAGTCATATGTCACTGGTTCGTGATGATGGCGCTTTAGATTTATACGATGGTCAGCTTCGCGCAATTGACGCCAATGGCAATTTGATCTTTGACCAAATGGATTACCGGCACTTCGATGATTTTATCAAAGAAGAAGTAAAACCCTGGTCGTACATGAAGTTCCCCTTTATCAAGAGCCGGGGCAATGTTGACGGTTGGTATCGGGTCGGCCCACTGGCTCGCATGAATACAGTCAGCTTTATCGACACCCCCTTGGCCAATGCTCGTCATGAAGAATTCAAAGAGTTCTCCCAACATAAGCCTGCTCATATGTCTTTGGCCTATCACTGGGCACGAATGATAGAAGTCCTTCACTGTGTCGAAAAGATCAAAGAACTACTTCTTGACCCGGATATTATGGGTACGGATCTCAAACTAACCGGCGATCGTCGTGAAGAAGGGATAGCCGTAATCGAAGCGCCGAGAGGCTCTTTATTCCACCATTACAAAGTCAATGAGAATGACCAAGTCACCTACTGCAACTTGATTGTCTCGACAACCCATAACAATACCGCCATGAACAAAGCAGTGACCGATGTCGCCCGAAAATATATTTCAGGCAAGAACAAAATATCGGAAGGCATGCTCAATCATATCGAAGTGGCCGTTCGCGCTTATGACCCGTGTTTATCTTGTGCAACCCATGCGCTCGGCCAAATGCCGCTCAAGGTGGAGCTGTTTGATCATGAAAATAAACTGATCGACAGTAACAGCCAGTTTGTAGATGGCCAAAATTAAATGAGTAAGAAGATACTCTTCATTGGCTACGGCAACCCTGGCAGACAAGATGATGGCCTCGGCCCGGCGCTTATTAAAGCACTCGAAGATGACTCAATACTTGCTGATAAAGTAAGCCTTTCTTCAAACTACCAACTCACCGTCGAAGACGCTTACGACATTACACAGTACGACACGGTGGTATTTGTAGACGCGAGTTTAGACTCTTCCCCACCCTTTTCGTTTAATGAAGCCAGCGCTAATGATCAACAAAGCCTGGGCAGCCATCAGCTTCAACCTGAGTCGGTTCTGCAATTGTGCCATACCTTATATGAGACAAAACCCGAAGCCTTTATTCTGGCAATTCGCGGCTACGAATTTGATGCCTTTGACGAGACACTGAGCCCGCGCGCCCAAGGCAATTTAGATAAAGCCCTCGCGTTCACTACCAAGTGGATTAGCGAGCATGCATGAGCTATCACTTGCGGAAAGTATGCGTGAACTCATTGAAGAACAAGCCGAAGCCGAGCACTTCAACTTGGTTGAAGCCGTTTATTTAGAGGTCGGTCAACTAAGCCATGTCGAGGCAGAAGCGATGCAGTTTTGTTTTGACGCCGTGATGAAAGGCTCCATTGCAGACAAGGCGAAGTTAATCCTATCCCGCCCTTCAGGTATTGGCCTATGCGGAAGCTGCCAGAAACAAAGTGAAATCAAGCACCTATACGATGCTTGTTCTCACTGCGGGGCTTTCGGCTTAGAGGTGATACAGGGAGACCAGGTTAGGATTAGTTCTTTGCAGGTTAGCACTAAAGAAAGTCCAACGGACTAGAAGTCTTGCCCTTAGAGAAATTAGCTGTGTGGGTATAAATCATCGTCGTGGCAACGTCGGCATGCCCCAATAGTTCTTGCAGCATTCTAATATCCATCCCGCGTTCCAAATGATGCGTGGCAAAACTGTGACGAAAGGTATGACAGGTAACACGCTTTGCAATCCCGAGCTTTCGAGCGCAGTACCTGACCGACTTCTGCAAGGTCGACTCGTGTAAATGGTGCCTGCGCACTGCTTTCGACTTGGGGTCGAGCGATAATTTGGCACTAGGAAACACATATTGCCAAATCCATAGCCGGTCATTTTTGCCGTACTTCCTAAGCAATTCGGCCGGCATATAAACACTACCATAACCTTCCTTTAAGTCAGCTTCATGCAATGCTTTTACGTCTTTCAAGTGCGCTTGCAATGGCCCTTGAATTTTAACAGGAAGCGGCACCACCCTTTCCTTATTTCCCTTGGCATTGCGTATGATAATTTGCTGATATGCAAAATCGATATCTTGAACCCTAAGCCGAACCGCCTCCATCAACCTTAGACCACAGCCATAGAGCAATGATACCAGTAGCAATTGAACCCCTTGTAGTTCGGCTAATATTTCGTTTACTTCATCAGTAGACAAGACAACCGGCAACTTCTGACGTTTTTTTGCCTTGACGTATTGGCTAACATCACCAAGCTCAAGATTTAAAACCATTTTGAAGTAAAAGACTATTGCATTCAGCGCAAGCGCCTGCGTTGAACTCGACACACCCTTATCAACAGCCAAAAATGAAAGATAGTCAATCACATCTCTGGCAGAGTTACCTTGGGTGTGACTATTAGAACAGAACTTTAAGAAGCGATTAACCCAATGGACATAAGTCTTTTCGGTGCGAATACTGTACCCCTTAGCACGCACCTGATAGATTAACTTCTCGACTTCTGGTGCATTTGCACTGCCCTCCAAGTCCATATTTTTGCTTCGACCTGTTACAACAGGCGTATTATTTCGCGCATTCGAGACATGATCAGCCTCCAACTCTTTGCACGACATTTTCCAATAATCCCAATCAACCTGCTTACAAAGGGGGGAATGAATACTTAGAAACAAACAATGAATCGCATCAACCACCTGACGCTTCCCCCCTGTGTCAGGATAGTTGTCGCCTCTGTTAATTTTTAATAATTGAATAGGAGGCGGTAAGAGAATATGAGTGAAGCATTATTCAAAAGAGTTTAAAGAAGCCATTGTTAAGAAGTGGCTTGAAAGTGGGTTATCATTAAGAACGTTTTCAGCCCAGGAAA
>NZ_LWGA01000315.1:0-7724 GCF_001635235.1 Oleiphilus sp. HI0117
ATACCTAGAGAAATACGACGACGCTCTTCATCGATATCAAGAACCATTACTTCAACTTCATCACCTAACTGAACAACCTTAGATGGGTGAATGTTCTTGTTAGTCCAATCCATTTCAGAAACGTGAACAAGACCTTCAACGCCTTCTTCAATTTCTGCGAAACAACCGTAGTCAGTTAGGTTAGTTACGCGCGCAGTTACACGAGTATTCTCTGGGTAACGCTCTTTGATCTGTACCCATGGATCTTCACCTAGCTGCTTAAGGCCTAGTGAAACACGGTTACGCTCACGATCAAACTTCAATACTTTAACATTGATCTCGTCACCAACATTTACGATTTCACTTGGATGCTTAATACGCTTCCAAGCCATATCTGTAATGTGTAGAAGACCGTCAACACCACCTAAGTCAACGAAAGCACCGTAGTCAGTAAGGTTCTTAACGATACCCTTGGCTTCCATACCTTCAGCCATTGACTCAAGCAATGCTTCACGTTCTGCACTATTTTCAGCTTCAAGCACTGAACGACGAGAAACAACAACGTTGTTACGCTTCTGATCTAGCTTGATAACTTTAAATTCTAATTCTTTACCTTCAAGGTGTAGCGTGTCACGTACTGGACGAACATCAACCAATGAACCAGGAAGGAAGGCACGGATAGTTTTCAGCTCAACAGTGAAACCACCTTTAACCTTACCGTTAATCACACCTTTAACGATTTCTTCAGCTTCAAATGCTTTCTCAAGCTCTTTCCAAGCTTCAGCACGCTTAGCCTTCTCACGAGATAGGCGTGTTTCACCGAAGCCATCTTCAACAGCATCTAGTGCAACATCAACAGAGTCACCGATCTTTAATTCGACTTCACCGCTCTCGTTAACAAATTGAGATAGAGGTATAACACCTTCTGACTTTAGGCCAGCGTTTACTGTAACCCAGTCGCTATCAATATCTACTACAACACCCGCAATAATTGCTCCCGGGGTCATATCGATTTCATTTAGACTCTCTTCAAATAACTCTGCAAAGCTCTCGCTCATTACAATTCCTGTGTGATTAAATTCTCCGTACCACCAGCATGTACGGTTTATTTATTGAAATGGGTTTTGCATTGCTGGCCAACGTTAACCAAAACCCAAAAGTTTAGAAGTCGTATTTATTAAGATTTCCGCTCAATAAAATTAACAACTTCCTTTAAAACTTCTTCGATAGAAAGCCCTGTAGTATCAACATGATACGCATCTTCAGCGGCTTTGAGCGGAGCATTTTTTCGCCCCATGTCTCGGGCGTCTCGCTCTTCTATCTCCTTTAAAAGGGGCGCGATTTTAACATCTTCCCCCTTCGCCTTCAACTGCTTAAAGCGTCTATCCGCCCTAGCTTCTGCGCTCGCTGTCATAAATACCTTATATTCTGCCTCTGGAAACACCACTGTCCCCATATCTCGACCATCAGCAACCAAGCCAGGCTCGACTGCAAAGTTTCTTTGCCTTTGCAATAATGCTGCGCGAACAGATGCCAAAGGCGCTATCTTTGACGCATCATTACCCACAGTTTCTGTACGAATATCATTCGTCACATCCTGACCACCAAGTAATACTCTGACAGGCTCACCGTACTCAGATGGAACGAATTCAACATCTAACTTCTCAGCGACTTCAGCCAAAGCCTCTTCGTTATCGAAAGCAACCCCCAACCTAGTAGCAGCCAGCGCGGTAAGACGATAAAGCGCCCCGCTATCAAGCAAAGACCAGCCCAAATGCTTCGCCACGAGCTGAGCAATACTCCCCTTACCCGCGCCGCTGGGACCATCTATCGTTAATACTTTGCATGTCATTCAACTATCTCCAATTTTTTGAATGTCACGAAATTTTTCAGCACCATTCTTTACTACAACTCGTTTTACTCGGAATCGTCTTCAACGCTAATATTCAGACCCACTTCACTAGCCAACTCAACAAAATTTGGAAATGACGTCGCAACATTAGCACAATCCCTAATCACGATTTCACCCTTCGCTCTTAATGAAGCGACAGCGAAAGACATCGCTATTCTATGATCGCCATGACTATGAACTGTACCGCCTTGAATCTCAGAATTCTTGATCACTATACCGTCGTGCTTAACATCCGTTCTAACACCCAGCTGCGCCAAACCATCAGCCATCACTTGTATACGGTCGCTTTCCTTAACACGAAGCTCTTCAGCGCCACTTAAGACCGTCTCTCCCTCAGCACAAACCGCAGCAATAAACAAAACAGGAAACTCATCGATCGCAAGCGGAACCTGATCCTCTGGAATTTTAATTCCTTTAAGAGGTGCATGCTTAACACGAATGTCGCCTACAGGCTCACCACCTACGACAGACTCATTCATTACCTCTATATCAGCACCCATCTGGCGTAAAATGTTGATAATACCAACACGCGTAGGGTTTAGGCCTACGTGCTTGAGTGTCAAATCAGCGCCTGGGCAGATAGATGCAGCAACCATAAAGAAAGCTGCAGAGGAAATATCCGCAGGCACATCAATAGACCCGCCTTTCAGAGAACCACCTCCAGCCAAAGTAGCAACTGCACCCTCTCGCTTTACCGGATAACCAAAACCATTAAGCATACGCTCTGTATGGTCTCGAGTCGGCGCTGGCTCCTGAACCTGTGTTTCGCCATCAGCGTATAAGCCCGCCAATAACAAACAAGACTTTACTTGCGCACTGGCCATTGGCATATCATAACGAATACCTGCCAGAGTTTGAGAACCACTAATTTTTAGAGGCGGACGTCCACCTTCCGCAGACTCAATTTTCGCACCCATTTGACGTAATGGGCCAGCAACTCGCTCCATTGGCCGCTTAGATAAAGACTCATCACCCGTCAATTCCGTATCAAATTTTTGCCCGGCAAGTAGACCGGCAAATAAACGCATACCAGTTCCTGAGTTACCAAGGTAAAGTGGCCCAGGAGGCGCTTGAAGACCATGCAGACCAACACCATGAATCTTAACTCGCCCTTCTTCTGGCCCCTCAATTACAACCCCCATATCCCTAAAGGCCTGAAGTGTCGCCAGACTATCTTCGCCCTCAAGAAACCCTTCAACTTCCGTCACTCCTTCTGCAAGAGCGCCTAACATTATTGAACGATGGGAAATCGATTTATCGCCCGCTACTCGGATATTTCCGCGAACTTCACCGCCAGGTGCCATTTTGAACGTTACATTTTTAGTATTCATAGTATCGGTATACGACTGTCCGTTTAGTATTTTTGAAAAGTGCTCTCTCGCAGACTTAGCTCGCGTAAAAACGCCTAACAAGTGCTGACTATCGCCTTGCTCGACACTGGTTCTCAAGGAAGCAAGGTCTGAAGTAAAGTGATCTAAAACCTTAAGTAAGGCATCTTTATTGGCAAGAAAAATGTCATGCCACATCAAAGGATCACTTGCGGCAATACGAGTAAAATCTCTAAAGCCTCCCGCTGCATAACGGAAGATCTCTTGGTTCTGCTCCTCACCGGCAAGCGTATCGACCAACGAAAAGGCTAACAAATGTGGCAAATGGCTAGTCGCAGCAAGGACTTCATCATGCTTCTCAATCGACATTTCAAGCACGGTCGCACCGGCCATACGCCACATAGACCGAACCAGGGACAAAGCAAGATGGTTAGTATTTTTTAAGGGTGTCAATATGACTTTATGGCGCTGATATAAATTTTCATCAGCAGCCATGACTCCACTGCGTTCCGAGCCCGCTATTGGGTGCCCCGGAACGACAAACGAAGGTACCTCACCATAGACTGCTTCAACAGCCTCAAGAAAGCATTTTTTTACGCTACCAACATCGGTAACAACAGCCCCCTCTTTCAATGACACCTTTACTTCACTTAAGACATCTTCAAATGCCTTTACAGGAACCGCCAGCACAACCAAGTCAGCACCTTTCACTGCCGCAGCGATAGATTCAGCAGCCTCATCGATAACTCCTAACTCAACACCAAGCTTAGCCTCACTATGATTTAAGGAGTAACCGCAAGTGTGTGCTGCAAAACCTTCAGTTCTCGCGGCCTTAGCCAAGGAGCCACCAATCAACCCAACACCAATTACAGCCAACCTTGCAATGCGCGAGCTCACAAGCATCCTTCCTCTCGTAAAGAGTCGAGTGCTTTAATAAACTTTGAATTCTCCTGCTCCAAACCAATAGATACACGAAGGAACGAGTTCATACCGTAATTCGCTACAGGGCGCACAATCACACCAAGCTTCAACAAGCGCTGATAAATTTCCATAGCATCAACACCCGTATCAAAGGTAATAAAGTTACCTTTTGACGGAATAAATTCTAGCCCGAGATGCTCAAGAGCAAGCGCCATCTGACACATCCCTTGAGCATTACACTCAACACTAGCCTTTAGGTAGGCATCATCTCTTAAAACAGCAGCTGCTGCGGCTAATGCTAAAGAATTGACATTAAACGGGTGCCGTACACGATTAAGGATATTCGCGATACCCGGATGAGAGACAGCATAGCCCACACGCAAAGAAGCCAACCCCCAAGCTTTGGAAAAGGTTCTAGTAACAATCAGATTTGTGTGCTTTTCGACAAGACCGATACCATCCGGAAAGTCTTCATCGGAAATGTATTCACAATAAGCTTCATCCAAAACAACAATCACTCGTTCCGGCACCTTGGCTAGAAACTCAAGCAAAAGATCTTTATTGATCGATGTCCCCGTTGGGTTATTCGGGTTAGCAATAAATATTAGTTTGGTTTTCTCAGAAATTCGCTCATACATTGCATCAAGGTCATGACCCCAATCTTTTGAGGGAGCTACAACAGCTTTAGCACCTACAGCCTGACAGGATATCGCATAAACTGCGAAGGCATATTCAGAGAAAATTACTTCAGAATCTCGATCAGAAAAACAACGAGTAATAATATCCAACAAGTCATTTGAGCCGTTGCCAAGCGTCATGCTCTCAAGGCTGATGTCATGCCCTTGAAATGACAGATACTCTTTTAAGGCATACTTTAGTTTATAGCCATTGCCATCAGGGTAACGACTTCCCTCAGCGAGCTCAGCTGAAATGGCTTGTTTTGCCAATTCACTCATACCCAGAGGATTTTCATTACTTGCCAGCTTTACAATATCGCTAATACCCAACTCTCGTTCTAGCTCGTCAATGGGTTTTCCGGGTTGATAAGGATGCAAAGCCTGGACAGGCGCTACAGCCAAACCTGAAAGCTGGTCAGATTTTTTCACTAGAGCACACCCACCGGATAAGAACCGAGATGTTTAATTTCTACCGCATCAGGAGAAACCTGCTGAACAACTTTCTGCACGCCTTCGTCATCGATATGACCTTCGAAATCAATAAAGAACACATAGGCCCAAGTACCGGAATTCGAAGGCCGAGTTTCCAGGCGGGTAAGGCTAATATCATTTTGATGGAAAGGCTCAAGGACGTGATATAGTGCCCCTGGTTTGTTCTTGGCCGACACCATAATAGAGGTCTTATCTTGACCGCTAGCAGGAACAACATCGCTACCGATAATCAAGAAGCGGGTCGTATTATCAGGCTGATCTTCAATATTCTCGACAAGTTTGAGTAAGCTATACTGCTCGGCTGCCATGTCACCAGCGATCGCAACAGCCCCTTCTTCTTTCATGCTGAGCTTTGCAGCCTCGGCATTACTACTAACAGCAACACGCTCAACTTGAGGGCAATTCGCATCCAACCATTTCCGGCACTGCGCCAAAGATTGCTGATGGGAATAGACTCGTTTGATATCAGAGGGTTTGATTTCATCATTCGATAGCAAGTGGTGATGAATTCTTAACTTCACTTCACCAGCAATGAATAAAGGTGAATTTACGAAACTATCCAAAGTATGATTAACAACGCCTTCCGTTGAGTTCTCAACTGGTACAACGCCATAGTTTGCCTGGCCAGACTCCACCTCTCGAAACACTTCATCAATTGCACTCATAGGCTGAGCATGAACAAAGTGTCCAAAATGTTTTAGGGCCGCTGCATGCGTATAAGTACCTTCCGGCCCTAAAAAAGCTACCTTCATTGGTTTTTCAAGGGCTAGACAACAGGACATTATCTCTCTGAAGAGCTTAGCAACATCTTCATCTGGCATAGGCCCCGTATTGCGTTCCATTACGGCCCGCAGGACCTGAGCCTCTCGCTCAGGGCGATAATACTGCACAAGCTCATTACCGGCAGCAGCCTGCTTCACCTCAGCAACACGCTGAGCACAAGCTGCGCGCTGGTTGATCAAAGACTGAATATTTTGATCAATCTCATCAATCTGAGCCCTTAGCTTTGCGAGCTCTGTTGCTTCATCTACCATTATATTTCCAGTTAGGCCTCAGGTGATTGATCTGAAGATTCATCTGATTCACTCGAAGCGCCTGCCTCAACAGTATCAGTTCCCTCTTCTATTTCTTGTTCATCAAGACTAGACTCATCAACACGCTCCACACCAACTAAATGCTCATTCTCTTGAGATAGCTTGATCAGCCTTACACCCTGAGTATTTCGACCGAGGATCGAAACTTCTTCTGTACGAGTTCTAACCAAAGTGCCTTTATCGGAAATAAGCATCAGCTCATCACCTTCCTTAACTTGAACCGCAGACACCAACAAACCATTTCGCTCGGAGCATTGCATTGCAATCACGCCTTGACCACCACGCCCGATTACTGAGAATTCATCCATGCGAGTACGCTTACCGTAACCATTTTCACTTGCAACCAATAACAGGCCTTCTTCTTCAGGAATAATCAAGGATACAACCTGATGCTCTTCAGCTATTTTAATACCGCGAACACCTCGAGCAGTTCGTCCCATCGCTCTTACATTTGACTCATGGAAGCGAATCATCTTACCCGAGTTACTCATCAACATAATGTCACGGTCACCATCAGTGATCGAGGCTCCGATCAACGTATCCCCGTCATCAAGAGCTAAAGCAATCAAACCAGAACTACGTGGGCGAGCAAAGTTTTCGAGCGGAGTTTTCTTAACCGTACCGTTAGCTGTAGCCATAAAGATAAAGTTATTTTCAGTGTACTCATGAACAGGCAAGAAAGTCGTTACGCGTTCGCCTTCATCCAATGGCAGAATATTCACCATTGGGCGACCACGAGAACCACGGCTGGCCTGCGGAATTTCGAACACTCTCAACCAGTAAACCTTACCTTTATTGGTAAAGCATAAAATCGTATCGTGGGAATTGGCCACGAGTAGTTTTTCGATAAAGTCTTCATCCTTCATCGACGTTGCAGACTTCCCTCGACCACCGCGACGCTGAGCCTGATAATCTTCAACAGGCTGAGTTTTTGCATAGCCTCCATGAGAAATAGTAACTACCAGGTCTTCTTCATTGATTAAATCTGCAACTGTCAAATCACGACGTGAAGAAATAATCTCACTACGGCGCTCATCTCCATACTCTTCAAGAACCGCTTCAAGCTCCTCACGAATAACCTGCATCAATTTAACCGGATCACTCAGAATCGCTAAAAACTCTCCGATTCGCTCTAGTATCTCACGATATTCGCCAATGAGTTTTTCCGTTTCCAAACCGGTCAAACGGTGCAAACGCATATTCAGAATTTCTTGAGCCTGAGTTGGCGATAAGTAATATTTACCATCACGCAAGCCATACTGTGGTTCTAAATCATCTGGGCGACAGGCATTCTCACCTGCACTAGCAAGCATCGCGGTCA
>NZ_LWGA01000316.1:0-935 GCF_001635235.1 Oleiphilus sp. HI0117
GAACGCCACCCAAACGATTCAAGGAACTTGAAATCATGCCGAATATAGAGTCCTCTCAAAACGGCCAGCATTATTGGCTCTATGATAGTGAATGTTTTTCGGACATATCCAGCGAGCTCTTTGAATCAGGCTATTGGAAAAAGCTCAATGCCGTTAATGGACAAGAGTCTGGACGTGGAACAACCTGGTTTATCCAACACAAGTCTCATTCACTGGTGTTAAGACATTATCTGCGCGGCGGCATGATGAGTAAAATCAGCAACGACCACTACCTTTTTAAAGGCTGGCAAAAGAGTCGTTCTGTCAGTGAGTTCAATATCTTGAGTTTACTCAATCAACAAAACTTGCCGGTTCCCAAGCCTGCTGCCGCACAGGTAGTCAAAAGAGGCCTATATTATCAGGCAGACTTACTGACACACCGCATTCCTAATGCACAAGACTTACTGCAAGTACTCAAACAAGTACAAAGCAAAGACTTCTATTTCACATTAGGCGCTTTAATCGCAAGATTCCACAAAGCGGGTGTTTATCATGCTGACCTGAACATTCAAAACATTTTGCAAGATGAAGAGGGCTTATTTTGGCTCATCGACTTTGATCGCGCCAAAATGTTAAAGCCAAAGCATGCCTGGAAAAGCAGTAATCTGAAGCGCTTAAAACGCAGCTTTGAAAAGGAAGTAACAAGGCATGGGATAAAGTGGACTCACAATGACTGGAATTATTTGATTGAAGGCTATTCTCAATAGCAGCGTTAAACCAATCTATGGGTTAAGCTTACTATAAGCCTTACGCCCGTCTATCGTCATCCCTTTAAAGCGTTTGTACTCCCATTGGTATTGTTCGGGATGACTTTCGATACATGCTTCAACTGAGCGATTCAATGCCGCGACGGATGTAGCGATATCGTCACTATATATCTCAGGATCAGCTGGTTT
>NZ_LWGA01000317.1:0-310 GCF_001635235.1 Oleiphilus sp. HI0117
GTGTATGGCCATACCTCGATCAAGGTCAAAGTAATTGACCGTACCATCTCTCAGGCCTAGCAATGCTCGTCGCCCATCTTGGTTTAAGCTAATCGCTTCGATTCGATCGGCTGCTTGCCAGAACTGTAGGGACTTACCATTCGTAGCGTCCCATAGCACTAAGTCTTTTTCTTGGCAGGTTACGGCTCTCTTACCGTCACCGGAAACCGCTGAGGCCCGGATGGATGAGTATTCGCCGCTTTTATGATTCCAGTCATAGAGGCGCTCTTTCTTTTTGGTGTTCCAAAAGCTCCCGCCATGATGAACCGAT
>NZ_LWGA01000318.1:0-355 GCF_001635235.1 Oleiphilus sp. HI0117
ATATTGTTACTCTAAGCGTTTCCTTGGTTAGTTATTAGAGTAAGAGAAGAATTTATGAGCCAGCCTGATAAAGATCTACAGGATGATCCGCTTGATTCGAATAATCGAAAGCAAAAGCGTGTACACGCTCTAATACAATGGTGGCAGCAAGAAAAAGATAAAATTGCGCAAGGAGATGTGCTGAAATTTATGCACGAGAACAAAGAGCGTCTCGAAAAGTCCTTGGCCTCAATTTATCAAAACAACTTTGTATATAGGGTGACTAACCTGTTACTGGCTTTTGTTGCTAGTCTGGCTGGACTGGTTGATCGCCTGAAAGATGCCATTGTTAAGTTGGTTTTGAAGGTTCCTGCTC
>NZ_LWGA01000319.1:0-547 GCF_001635235.1 Oleiphilus sp. HI0117
ATTGTTCAACTTTACGACCACAACAAATGGTAGTGATCGAGCAATGGTTCCTGTTGGTGCTTACGAAAAAGTGATGCCTTTAGATATCTTGCCAACTCAGTTACTACGATCTCTGATTGTAGGTGATACAGAGCAAGCACAACTTCTAGGTTGTTTAGAGCTAGATGAAGAAGATTTGGCGCTTTGCACATATGTTTGTCCTGGTAAGTATGAGTACGGTCCGATTCTACGAGAGAATCTGACTCGAATCGAAATTGAGGGTTGATCATGGGACTTAGAACAGTTTTAGATAAAATGGAGCCCCATTTCGAGAAAGGGGGCAAGTACGAGAAGTGGTATGCGCTTTACGAAGCTGCTGACACCATTTTTTATTCGCCATCAAGTGTAACCAAAACCACATCTCATGTTAGAGATGGTCTCGACCTTAAGCGTATTATGATTACGGTTTGGTTGTGCGCATTCCCTGCTATGTTTTTTGGTATTTGGAACGTCGGTTTCCAGGCAAATACTGCTATAGCGGCTGGGCTGGGTACTATACCAACCGATT
>NZ_LWGA01000320.1:0-302 GCF_001635235.1 Oleiphilus sp. HI0117
ACAGTTGTACCCTTAATGTCTAGAGGCGTCAAATCAAAAGTCTATTTTTGCTGTTGATGTGTCGTAATTAAATTGTCTAGTATGGACGTTTACCACTTAGAGTACTGATCTTCGACAAAACCATATTGAGATTCAATCTCGTAGCGTTTGCCTTCAGCGGTGATTAAGTGCCCCTTAAACTTGCCGAATATTTGTTTGAAGTTTGTGGCCATGAAACCGGCATTGAGGTGTTCCTTATGCATTCCTTCAGGCACAAAGCTTAGATCAAGCTGTCCGTTTTCACAGCTGATTCTCCACGCGGA
>NZ_LWGA01000321.1:0-342 GCF_001635235.1 Oleiphilus sp. HI0117
GTTCAAACCATTCCATCTCGGATTCTTCTAAACCGACTTTATGTGTTGCCTGCTCATCCATCAATTCTTTCAACTTGGCTTTATTTTCAGCTTGATAAATCTCTGGGGCAGCGAGTTTCTCTTCGAGCTCAGCTAAAGCTTCTTGGTGCTTCTCCATCGCCTTTTCTGCGGTTTTGAGCTTTTTCTTCAGTGGGCTCAATTTCTGACGAAGCTCCGCAGCGATACGCTTGCGTTCCTTTTTATCTTCCGCTGATTCATTTTGCTTGTCTGCACTGTCTGTCTCTACAGTTTCAGTTTTACTCGACTCTTTATGGAAGTCTTGCAACCAAACTTCGTAATCGT
>NZ_LWGA01000322.1:0-498 GCF_001635235.1 Oleiphilus sp. HI0117
AGCAAGTGACGTGCATTCCGTAAAAATAAAAGATTATATGAGCCCAAATGTTTTATCCTTCAAACCTGAAGACAGCGTTATTACGGCTTTAAGAACTCTGGTAAAAAAAGGCCGTTCGGGCGCACCGGTAATAGATAATGAAGGGAAGCTGGTTGGTATTCTTTCAGAATTGGATTGTTTGAAAGAAGCTCTAAATGACGGCTACTACCAATCAGTAGGTGATCGAGTCGCCGATCACATGACGACCGAGCTAGACATGGTTGAACAAGAAGATGATATCATTGTCTGCGCAGAGTTCTTCACTTCTGGCCGACGACGACTACCGGTTATGGACGGCGGCAAGCTTGTTGGCATTATTACTCGTCAAGACTTTGCTCGCGCACTGATCAACCGTATTGACCATCCTCACCACGGTGACAACTAGATCATGAACTACTAGACTGAGCCAGCCCTTCAGGGTTTGGCTCAGGCTGTATTAAACTAATCATTTCCCATCCA
>NZ_LWGA01000323.1:0-270 GCF_001635235.1 Oleiphilus sp. HI0117
CTGACTCCTAAACGACCAACCGAGGCACCGTCTTCACGTATAAATACTTCTGGTCTAAGTGACAGAGTCTCGACAATAAGCCCATTGTTTTCTCCACTCCTCTCAACCTTAACGACAACATCTTTTTCAGCAGAGACTTTGATTACATCGACAAAAGCAAACCAGTCTTCAATAACTTTACCGCCGGCCTCAATTACTTTATCGCCCGCTTTTAAGCCACCCTGTTCAGCCGGACTATCGGCTAAGACACTCCCCATTACTGCGGGAACA
>NZ_LWGA01000324.1:0-250 GCF_001635235.1 Oleiphilus sp. HI0117
TCTATGTGAGTCTGAAGAGACTGCATTGTCAGTGTTGATTGGTGAAAGTAAGGCGCATATGGGGTTTTATAACCCAGAGTCAATGATTCGTGCTGCATTAGAGTTAATTGAAGAGAGCTTTGCCCGAATACATCAAAGTGATGAGGGTGTCGATGGATCAGATTCAGAGTATCGAAATGAGCTTGAAGACGAGTTTGCCTCGGATGGCGTTCGTGTTAATGAACCAGAGCCTGTCGCCAATTCAGACAAT
>NZ_LWGA01000325.1:0-11590 GCF_001635235.1 Oleiphilus sp. HI0117
GCGCGTAAGGCCGGAGCCTGCATGGACAATTTGATTTGAAGAAACCCGATTAGCGCCTTCAGTCGTGACGGCGGCGAAAATAGGGTTATCAGGAAAGGCTTCTAGAATGTCGTATTGGCTACCCAGGCCATTTTGGAATAACACTAATAGGGTTTTATCTGTGATGGCTTCACCAAGCTTTTTAAGGCCGGGAAGGGCATCGAAGCTTTTGGTGCACACAAGTAGGCAATCGATTGTTTGCGGTGTTTGTTCTAGCCTAAAGCTTAGTTGGGTATTTTCTGGAATGTGAGCCAGGAAGGGGCTGCTAATAGAGAAGGAAAGTTCCTTGCGCATAGACAGGTTTGAGTATGCTCGCTTATCAATAAAGCTAACATGCGGGCCAGAGGCCCCTGAAAATCCGCAGTGCAGATGAGCTGCCCAAAGACAGCCCATTGCACCGGCACCCATTATGTGTAGCTTCAAGGCCAATTACATGGCCTTGATTTTTTCGAGCTGTTCAGCCAGCTTGGCTTGGCTACTTTGCGCGTCTTCCAGCTTAGCCTGCTCTTTCTCTACAACGTCTTTTGGCGCATTGCTTACGAACTTCTCATTGTTCAGTTTGCCAGAAAGGCGCTTAATTTCTTTCTCCGCCTTATCGATTTCTTTATTGAGTCGAGCTATCTCGGCATCAAGGTTGATCAAACCGGCCATTGGTACCAAGACTTCCATAGAGCCGACTAACTGAGTTGAACTCATAGGCGCTTCTTCGTCATTTAACCAGCTCATTGACTCGAGCTTGGCGAGTGACTTAACAAAGCCTTCGTTTTCCTGGAAGCGGCGCTGATCTTCATTATTGCCGTTACGCAGTAGAACGGGAATTGCCTTGGCAGGAGAGATATCCATCTCACCACGAATGTTTCGTATTGCGACGATGACACCTTTTAGCCACTCAACGTCACCCAGTGCTTTTTCATCGACTTTCGACTCATCTGCTTCAGGGTAAGGCTGAGTCATAATGGTTGCGCCAGACTGACCGGCCAAGGGAGCAACACGCTGCCAGATTTCCTCTGTGATATAAGGGATAAAGGGGTGAGCCATTCTTAGTACAGCTTCAAGTACTCGTACCAGTGTGCGGCGTGTGCCACGCTTAAGCGCTTCGTCGCTGTCGTCACTGTTTAGAATCGGCTTGGAAAGCTCCAGGTACCAATCACAATACTCATTCCAGATGAAGTCATACAAAGTGTGTGAGGCCATATCTAGACGGAACTCACCAATAGATTTTTCAATGGATGCTTCGGTTTGCTGAAGGCGCGAGATGATCCATTTGTCAGCTAAAGATAATTGATAATCGTCAGAATTCTGAGCACAGTCCTGATCTTCAGTATTCATGAGCACATAACGTGCAGCGTTCCAGATCTTGTTACAGAAGTTTCTGTAGCCTTCTAGGCGTTTCATGTCCCAGTTGATATCACGACCCGTCGAAGCCAGTGAGAATAGGGTAAAACGAAGTGCATCGGTCCCGTGTGCAGAGATACCGTCTTCAAAGGTCTTGCGCGTGCGCTTCTCAATTTTTTGAGCAAGCTGGGGCTGCATCATATTACCGCAGCGTTTTTCAACCAGAGATTCAAGGTCGATGCCGTCAATCATATCGAGCGGGTCGAGTACGTTACCCTTCGACTTGGACATTTTGTCACCATGCTCGTCTCGAATAAGGCCTGTTACGTATACATATTTGAACGGAACCTGGGCTTTACCGTTTTCATCTTTCATAAAGTGCATGGTCATCATGATCATGCGGGCAACCCAGAAGAAAATAATATCGAAGCCCGTTACCAAAACATCTGTTGGGTGGAAGGTCTTCAACCTTTCCGTTGCTTCTGGCCAACCTAGTGTGCCGAAAGTCCAGAGTGCTGAAGAGAACCAGGTGTCGAGAACGTCTTCGTCTTGAGACAGTTCAACTGAAGCATCAATATTGTTTTCAGTACGTACTTCTTCTTCAGTGCGGCCAACGTAAACATTACCTTCAGCATCGTACCAAGCCGGGATTCTGTGTCCCCACCAAAGCTGGCGAGAGATACACCAGTCCTGAATGTCGCGCATCCAGGAAAAGTACATGTTTTCGTATTGCTTGGGAACAAACTGAATCTCGCCATCTTCAACTGCCTGTATTGCAGGTTCAGCTAGCGGGCCTGCACGAACGAACCACTGGTCTGTAAGAAGTGGTTCGATGACAACACCTGAGCGGTCGCCGTAGGGTGCAACCAAATTGTGATCATCAATACTTTCTAATAAGCCAAGCTCTTCAAATTTTGCAATGATGGCTTTACGCGCTTCAAATCGATCCAAGCCAGCAAATTCTGCGGGTAGGGCTGTATCGAAAGCATCTGAAGCTTGGCCTTCAGTGTCGTAAACTTCTGCTTCTTTAAGGATGGCAGCATCAATATCGAAGATATTGATCATCGCTAGGCCGCAGCGCTTACCCACTAGATTATCGTTAAAGTCGTGCGCAGGTGTTATTTTTACACAACCAGTGCCTTTTTCCATGTCGGCATGATCATCACCCACAATCGGGATCAAACGACCAACAAGAGGCAATTCTACAAACTTACCGATCAGGTCTTTGTAACGTGGATCTTCAGGGTTGACTGCAACGCCTGTATCACCCAGCATGGTTTCGGGGCGAGTGGTTGCGACGACTAAGTAGTTTTTACCTTCAGAGGTTTTTTCACCATTGGCTAGTGGATAGCGAAGGTTCCACATATTGCCTTTTTTGTCTTTGTTCTCGACTTCCAGGTCTGAAATAGCCGTGTGAAGCTTAGGATCCCAGTTTACCAAACGCTTGCCGCGATAGATTAAGTCATCTTTGTATAAACGAACAAATACTTCCTGAACGGCTTTGTAAAAGCCATCGTCCATCGTGAAGCGTTCATGGTCCCAATCGACAGAAGCACCTAAACGACGAAGCTGACGGGTAATTGTGCCACCGGACTCTTCTTTCCAATCCCAGATTTTATCGAGAAAGGCTTCACGTCCGAGGTCATGGCGAGTTTTGCCTTCTTCAGCAGCAAGCTTGCGCTCAACAACCATTTGAGTTGCGATACCCGCGTGGTCGGTACCGACCTGCCATAAAGTGTTATGACCTTTCATGCGGTGATAGCGGGTTAGGGCATCCATAATAGAGTCCTGGAAGGCATGTCCCATATGCAAGCTACCGGTGACATTCGGTGGCGGAATCATAATGGTGTAGGGCTGGCCTTCATTTGAAGGCTTGAAGTAGCCGCTTTCTTCCCAGGTTTTATACCAAGACTGTTCTATTTCGCTAGGTTGGTAGGTCTTATCCATAATCGTTGATGCTTACTCGTTAAAAATGGCTAGAGGTCGAGTGCCTGACTTTCGCTTGGCATACGATAAAAAATGGCCGACATTATACATGGCGTGAGCGAGCTGAAGCTAGGGACTTGCTTAATATAGTTGCTTAAAAAAGCAAAGACTTCCCTAAGCTTTCCGTAGATCGTGGATATGAACCTCATGGCCAAGGCTCTTTAGTTGCTTGTATAAGGTACGTGCGTCCTGAATTTCGATTTCAATATTCGGAATGATTAAGCACAAACGGCTGAAATCTTCCAAGCGCTCGGGTAACTGCTTTCGTAGGAGGATGAGCAAAGAATCGTCTTTTTGAAGTGATGACTTTAATGGTTTGTCATCGATGATGACTGGCGCGGTTTTGCTTTCTGACTCATTTTGACCGAGACTATGAGGAATAAAGCTTTCGAGTTTGAAAGTCCATAAAGCGCTGTTTAGTGCTTCGTTTTGAATAGCGTCCACAGTCTGAATATGAATTCGACTGTGTTGTTGCAGGGCTTTCTCCGTTAAACGGCAACAAAAAGCAATTTGCTCAGAAAAGTTGGCTTCATTTAAGAGGTATAGGTCTATTCTGGGCATGCTTTTGTTGTCGCTGTCGTAATTAACTCAATAGTCTTGCTAGATATTTAAGACGCTTTGCTTAACAGATAGTTCAGTAGCAAAGGAACCGGACGACCTGTTGCACCTTTGTCTTTTCCTCCTGATACCCAAGCTGTACCTGCGATATCCAAGTGAGCCCATTTGTATTCTTTGGTGAACCTAGACAAGAAGCATGCAGCGGTAATGCTGCCTGCGCCTTTGCCGCCAATATTTTGAATATCGGCAAAGGGGCTTTCGATCTGTTCCTGATACTCATCCCAAATGGGTAATTGCCACGCTTTATCGTTTACCTCTTTGCCTGACTGCAGAAGCTCATCGACCAGGGTGTCGTCATTGCCCATCACGGCAGAGGTGCTGTGCCCAAGCGCGATAATGCAAGCACCAGTAAGTGTCGCAATATCGATAACTGAGGCGGGCTTGTAGTTTTTGGCGTAGGTTAGGGCGTCACATAAAACTAGGCGGCCCTCTGCATCGGTGTTTAGAATTTCTACTGTTTGACCCGAAGCTGTTGTCACGATATCACCAGGTTTGGAGGCGTGTCCAGCCGGCATGTTTTCAGCCGCTGCAATGATGCAGACGATATTCATTTTGGGTTGTAGGTCGGCAATTGCAGTCATCGTACCGATAACGCTCGCGGCACCGCACATGTCATACTTCATTTCATCCATTTGCGGGCCAGGTTTTAAGCTAATTCCTCCGGTATCAAAGGTGATGCCTTTGCCGACTAACATATGTGGCGCATCGCCTTCTTTGCCACCTTTATACTCAAGGATAATCATTTTTCCTGGTTCTGAGCTACCTTTGGATACGGATAAAAATGCACCCATGTTTAGTGCTTCCATATCAGATTCTTCGAGTACTTTTACTTCAAAGTTATTACTTCTGCTTGCTAGCGCTAGTGCTTGCTCTGCTAGGTAAGCAGGTGTACAGACATTTCCGGGTAGGTTGCCAAGCGTTCTGGTTGTAGCCATGCCTCTCGCCTGAGCTTGAGCGATCACAGTTGCTTCGCTCAAGGCTTGTTGGTCTGCAGTGCAGCAGACGACACTGATGTTTTCCAATATGATGGCCGGAGATTTTTTGCTTTTGTACTGATCGAAAGTGTAATGCTGGTCAGAAATTGAGCGAACGAGACTGTTTGCGAGTTGTCTGGCGCTAATGTCTGTGCCATCTATAGTATTGTCCAAAAAGCAGTGTAAGGATTTTACTTTGGCGCTTTTCGCTTGACTTGCTAATGCGCTGAAGGCCTTGTTTAGGCTGCTTAGGTTTAACTTCTTTTTGTCTCCCATGCCCAAAAGAATAACGCTATTAGCGTGTTCGCTACGAAGGGGTAGGAAGAAGCTTTTTCCTGAATCACTATCAATGTCGAATTGCGATATGCTTTGGCTTAGTTGCCCATCAAGAAGTTTGTCGAGCGCTTTGCCTTGCTCACATAGTGTCTGATTTTCGTATAGGCCTATGCATAGGCTGTCTGCTTTTAGTGATGAAATCGCGGTATCGACAATATTGTAATTCATTTCTGTCTCTTATCGTATCGAAGGTCATTAGTGCTGAAGCACATAATGAGGTGGTTTGAAAACGTGTATCGTCATAGAATAGCAAGCCAAATGATGAACTGCATCGTTCTTCAGCAAATTTCTGATATTAGGGCATATTTTTGATTAACCATAAGGCACTTTTGAAAACGCTTTTTAGCAGATTATATATGGCGCTAGGGAACAATAATGAGAAGAATTAATCGTTACATTGTGCAAACAGTGGCGGCGTCCATGCTATTGGTTGCGGCGGTTGTTCTATCGTTAGATGTTTTGTTTGCGTTTATGGCGGAAGTGAATGATTTGAGTGAGCAGTACGGGATTATTGATGCCGCATTGTTCGTACTGACGACCCTGCCTCGACGAATATATGACTACTTGCCTTTGGTGGCGTTTATGGGGTGCTTGATAGGCTTGGGTGCAATTGCCAAAAATAGCGAGTTGGTGGTGATTCGTGCAGCGGGTGTATCGACCAGAAGGATTGTCTTTTTTGCGATGAAGCCTGCAATAGTTGTTGTGCTTATTGGTTTGTTTTTGGGGGAGTTTGTTGCTCCTGTAACGGAAGGTATAGCTCAGAGTCGTAGAGCGGTTCTCCAGGGGGCAGAGCAAAATGTTGCCAGTCATAGAGGGGTGTGGCATCGGGAGGGTAATACTTTTATGCACTTTAATGCCGTGCAATCAAACGGTGTGCTTCATGGTGTGTCGTTGCAGAGGTATGATGCTGATCATCAGCTTGAAAGTAGTGTGTTTGCGAAGCGTGCTATTTTTCAGCGTGGTACTTGGCAGTTAGAGTCTGTTATTGAAACAAGCTTTAAAGGGGCGCGCACTTACGTCAATCATTTCCCAACTAAAACTTGGCAAACAGACTTGTCTCCCTCGGTGCTTAGTGTGTTGGTTGTGTCATCCGACGACTTATCTATATCGGGTTTATATACTTATTCTCAATATCTTGAAGCTCAGGACTTAAACTCTGACGCTTATATGATGTCATTTTGGAAGAAAGCGTTTCAGCCAATTTCAACGGCAGTATTGGTCTTGGTGGCAATATCGTTCGTATTTGGGCCTCTTAGGTCTGTCACGATGGGGTTTAGGGTGTTTTCAGGGGTAGTGGTTGGACTGTTGTTCAAGTATGCACAAGACCTGTTAGGGCCGAGTGCAATTGTGTTTGGTTTTAATCCAATCTATGCGACTGTTATTCCTATTTCGGTATGTTTGGTAGCAGGGATATTCCTTTTGCGAAGGGCACGTTGAGCTGGAGTGAGAGCAGTGTCTCACACAGACTTTCCATGATTGAACCAGGTTGTTAATTCGCGTATTATTCAAGCAGCAACTAGACTGGATAAAATGCGTATGTAGTAGTCCTTGGGTCAAGGGTGGATTGTAGGACCTTGGCACAGGTTTGTGTATGCATGGATGCGGGCTGTATTTAAGAAAGAAAGGGGCGCCTAACGGTACAAAGTCTATATATCCCGATTGGACTAAAATAGAGCTGAAGGCCGGCACAATAAAAAAAGTAGGAGAATACAATAATGAAAGGCTTGAAGAGGTTGGCTTTGGTGACGGCAGTTTCTGCTTTGTCATCAAATGTGATGGCCGAAGTCCAAATGCTTGATGAAGATAGTCTACAAGACGTCACGGGTCAGGCAGGTCTTACTCTTGATGTAGAAAGTCAGTGGGAGATCGGAGAGTTCGCATATCACGATGCAGGCTATTTGTTGATTCAAGGTATCCGTATGGGTGGTAACTCGTTGGGTAATGGTACGGGCTCTGCAGGTACGATGCTTGACAACTTACGGCTTGAGATTGACATCGCCGGTGATGGTACCGACGGTGATAATGAGCTTGCATATGGTTTTTCCAATATGCGTGATATTGCTCAGATGTATGTAAATGATGGGAATACTGATACGACGTTTGTTAGTGTTGCAAACGGTATTGACTCAACTCGTGATAACGCTGTAATTGACGATAAGCGCACATATGGTGATGGTGATTTGGTAATCCATTTTGACTTTACTGATGGCTGGGCTTCAGAAGGCGGTATCGATCAGTATAGAGCTGACGGTAGATTTGGATTAGACGATTTTCATACTGCAGAGCTAGTCCTAGAGCATGCTGTCGACTTTCGTCTTGAAATCGATGCAATTGGCTTGGCAAGTTCAAGTTATGAGCTAGGTTCTGCTGGTCTAGATACTGATGGTCAGGGTCCCGACCAAGGTGCTGCTGGTACAACTACCTTGATTAGTCAATTAGGTATCCAGGGTTACTTAGGTCCTGATGACTTACATCTTGAGAACAATGGTAACGGCTTTGATGGATCTGGACCTCTAGGTGGTAATACGGGTAAGGCTGACTCCAAAATATACTGGGGTCGTTACTTTAAGATTACAGATCTGGATGTATATATTGATATTGCCGGTGTTCAGATTTCTGACATGGAAATTCACAATGAGCGTGGCGATTTGACAGGTTTGGATGGCACTTCATCATTTAGTTTTGCGCACTCTATTCGTGAAATCTATGCAGTTAAAGATGCTGTTTTAAATATAGATGGTCTGCTTGCTGGTAGTAATCCTTTTGTGGATGGTATTGCAATCAATACGCGCTTCAAGGGTGATATTGATATCCACTCTATCTCATTCGGCGATACTGGTGAGTCAATCGGTCAGTTGTTTATTACTGATATGGAGTCGACTACAAACTGGATTATCTCTGCTCACGATTAATTTTTTGTTTGTTGTCTAAAAAGCTCTCGATTATGTCGAGAGCTTTTTTTTGACCTGAGAAAGCTGGTTTGACTTATTTAGAGTCTAGCTGCGCTTTGGAATTCGTATAACTTTGCTTTCAGATGCGATGCATTGCCAGGTTCGATTTTTCTTATCGATGAATACCCAAAGGTAGCCAAGACCGAATGCGGCAATGGAAACTCCGGCGACAAAGAACCTGACAAGGGCTTGGTTCCAGCTGATTGATGTGTTGTCCTCATTTTGTATGCGTAAATGCCAAACCTGCATTCCAAGGGTTTGTCCGGTTTTAGTCCAGAAATAACCAAAAAACAGAAATAGGGAAATAAAAAGCGTTGAGGATAGTAGTGGGTCCTTAAGCGATTGGCCTGACTCATTAATTTGCTTGTACTCTTCGGCACCAATAAGGCTATGGCTAATCGCCATATAGATCATGGTGATGGTCATGGTGAGAGCTATGCATAAGATACTGTCATAAAAAAACGCAAGAAGTCGCCGAAGGAGTGTGGCGGGCATGTATTGGTCGCTTGGTTCGGGGAATTTATTCATAGTAATCGCATTAAGTTGGTGAATTGCGTGGAATATAACAGATTCTTGCTTTAGATGTCTTTTCTATAAAAGAATGCCTAAAGAAAATCTTTTTGCGGACGGTAATAGCTATGAGGTCAACCGGATTTTAGAGGGTTTTGTATGAACGCATTAGATAACATTGACAAGCTAAACGATGGTGGGCTGTCGCGGCACCGCTCGCTAGATGCCAGTAAGAT
Source organism: Oleiphilus sp. HI0117 (assembly GCF_001635235.1). Lineage (NCBI taxonomy): Bacteria > Pseudomonadati > Pseudomonadota > Gammaproteobacteria > Oceanospirillales > Oleiphilaceae > Oleiphilus > Oleiphilus sp. HI0117. The sequence continues at coordinate 8,986 of NZ_LWGA01000325.1, forward strand.
AGCTGAAAGCACTGGCTCTGCAAAGCTAAGTGCAAGTATGCAAACAAGCGTTGAAACTCAGCTTTTAGAAGCCGGTACCGATAGTGGAAGGAGAATTTTCTCCCGCTCGATAGAGACAAACTTTAGTTTCAATATTACTATCGAAAAACCTCAGTTTGAGTTTAAAGTGCCTTCTCCATCAGATGTGGCTCATACTGTGCTCGGTTTTGTCGAACGCCGAATTGAAAGCGAGCTCAGAAACGGGGCGGATGAGTCGAGAATTGGTGACTTATTAAGTCAGGCTCGAAAAGGGATTGAGGCGGGCTTTTCATCCGCTAAAGAAGATATCAGCGCATTGGGTTTGATGGATGAAAAGCTTGAGGAGGAAATAGCTCAGTCTCGACATTTGGTTGATGAGGGGGTAGATGATATTGAAGGAAAACATCTGAGTGCTGCAGATGGCTTAGCTGAAGGGAGCAAGCAGAGCGCTAGAAATGAAGTTGCGGCTTCGACTAACACTCCTGTAGATACTGAGGCTAAAACCTCCCAGCAAGCTTTAAATGTTTACGAGTTTTTTACGCCAGAGAAAGTCAATGAACAACAGCTTAAGCCAGAGTCTTTCGAGGCTGTTTCCAAGTACAAATATGCAAGTCATGATAGTACCGAGTTTTCCTTAACGACCAGGGATGGCGATAAAGTCTCGATTCGTTTGAGTGATACATTTGCCTCTATTTACCAGTCTTCGGGAAACTCTCTAGGCGTGGCTGTGTCCGGCGATAAGTCGTTTGAATATAGTGTCGAAGGGGAGCTGGATGAATCGGAGCTTACGGCAATTAACGAGCTATTGTCGCAGCTAGGTAATGTAACGGAATTATTTTTTCAAGACCGCTTTCAGGATGCATTTGAATCAGCGATGAGTGTAGGGTTTGATTCCAGCGAAATTGCATCCTTTTCCTTAGACTTGTCCAAGACTGTAGCGGAAGAGTTAAGAACTTATGGTGCACCTTCTAGTTCACAAGAAGGTCGAACGAATGACTTATCAAACCTAAAGCGGTATCAACCTATTGTAGATATGGTTAATCACTTTAATCAGATGAATGATTCAATGGGAGTGTTTGAATCTCCGCGCGACTCAATGGTCAGCTTGATTCGTGAAACGCTTGAAAGAGTGAAAGATATGATGAGTGAATTAAGTGAAAATAGCGCTGACGCTGATAAGTCTATGATTCCAGTAGATAAGGTAACTGTTTCCCACTTTATCGAATTTAGTGAGTACTTATTGTCTGAATGATTTTAGAGGTGGCTTCCTAGGTTAAAATAAATTCTAGCCTCGGTAACGGGGCCTAAGTAGCTGTTATGTCTACGTAGATGGTTAGCTTCTGTCCTGGCTGTAGATATTTTTTCTTGTTTAGCTTGTTCCAGCTTACTAGGTCATTAATCGTTACGCTGAACTTACTTGCGATGCGAGCGAGCGAGTCACCTTTTCTTACTCGATAGCCAATCTTTCTGATCATTTGCCTTTTATCTCTAAAAGACGGTAGCGGCATGCTTGCTTTACCTACATCCTTAAGTGACCAGATAATTAATTCCTGACCTGGCTTAATCGGGTCAGTGGGTGCCATGCCGTTCCACTTGGCTAGAGAGCGAACGCCTACTTTGTGAGCTCTGGAAATATCCCACATGGTATCTCCAGAGCGTACTTTATAACGTAGTTTCTTGCTGCCTTGGCTTCCGGATATTTTGTCTTGCTTGCGCTTGAGTCGATTATGCTGGCTTAAGTTGTAATAAGCTTTACCTTCAGATGCAACAGGGATAAGTAATTTTTGTTTCTCTCTGATCGTGTTAGAGCGCAGCTGATTGACTTGCTTAATCAAGGCTGGAGTTGTGTTGAATTTCTTTGCTATGCGAATTAAGGAGTCACCGCGTTTTATACTGTAGCGAGTCCAGTTGAGCCTCTTTTCTGGAGGTAGCTCAGTCAGCGCGGCTTTAAACTGTTTGGCGCTCTCAATAGGTACCAATAAACGATGAGGCCCCATGGGGGCGCTAGCCCACTGATTGAATCCTGGGTTGAGTTTATATATTTCCTTTATATCGATGCCGGCCAGGGTAGCTGCCTGGGCAAGATCGATCTGCCCGCCAGTTTGAACTGTCTCAAAGTACGGTTTATCAGCGATTTTCGGGAATTGAATGTTGTATTTTTCAGGCGACTTTACAATCTTGGCAAGAGCAAGCAGTTTAGGGACGTAAGCGCGGGTTTCTCTTGGAAGCTTCAAAGACCAGAAGTCTTGGGGTTTTCCTAGTTTTTTATTGCGCTTTATCGCCTTACTAACGCGGCCTGAACCAGAGTTGTAAGATGCAAGAGCATGGAGCCAGTTGCCGTCAAATCGTCTACTTAAGTAACTCAGGTATTCGAGAGCTCCTTGAGTCGATGCTAATACGTCACGTCGTCCATCGTACCACCAGTTTTGATGCAAACCATAAATCTTCCCGGTACCTGGAATAAACTGCCATAAGCCTGAAGCACGGCCATGACTGTATGCGAAAGGATCGTAGGCACTCTCGACAAAAGGTAGTAGTGCTAGTTCCATCGGTAGTTTACGTTTCTTAACTTCTTGCACCACATGGT
>NZ_LWGA01000326.1:0-425 GCF_001635235.1 Oleiphilus sp. HI0117
AGAGCGTATCGCCCTCCGATAATATNGACACATTCACCTGGCCCAATTTTTCTCTCAGCTTTTCTCTATCAACAAGCTTAGCCTGTACTGCGCTAGGCAGTTCGGTAAACAAAATAATACCTTTCTGCACCAGCAAGGAGATGAGGTCTTCCGTCACTCTGGCCAAGTCAGCATCGCTATCCTGTAACGCTAAAAATAAAGCCTCCTTTTCTTGCTGATCCATCATCATGCCCTTTCGTCCAGGAACTTAGTTACTTTAGGGGATATCGTAATATTTTGAGACAAGTGATCCAGCAAACTACCCTGCAGGTACAGCTCATACTTAATCAAATACAAGTCATATCGCGCCTCACTACTTAAACGCTTAGCATTTAATAGTTCATTCTCGGCATCCAGCAGATCAATCAAGCTTCGCTGGCCAATAT
>NZ_LWGA01000327.1:0-424 GCF_001635235.1 Oleiphilus sp. HI0117
GCTTGTATGCATGAAGCGCTGTTTTCTCTACTCTTTCAGCGTGTTCAACATCAATAGCATAGCGAGCCTGCATCGATTGAAGTGAACGTTCTCTGACATCCTCATGCTGAATCCGGCCTAGTATGTCATACAGCAAACCTTCCCTAAGCGCGCCCGATGTGAACTCCATTTCTTTGATGCCCAGTACCTTAAAGCATGAGTAGAGTATGGAAAAGCCGGCTGCAAAGATCGATGCACGCTCAGATTTCACACCTAGTTTAACTAAGTCCTCACAATGTCCGAGAGTAATCATCAGGCCTTTTAGTTCTTTCAAAGCTTTTAATGTAATCGTTTCTTCAGCTAAACCAAGATGACGCAAAGCATTTAGAATAGCCTTAATTGAACCCGAAGCACCCACTGTATGCTGCCATCCAAGCGACTTATA
>NZ_LWGA01000328.1:0-544 GCF_001635235.1 Oleiphilus sp. HI0117
TCTTCTAATGTTGACGCAATAATATCAGGGATAGCAGTAAAGGAGACATTACCTTTTAGAAAGGACGCGACAGCAACTTCATTCGCAGCATTTAAGACCGTACACGCAGTACCACCAACATCAAAAGCCTCTTGAGCCAACTTAAGGCAGGGAAAGTTTTCAAGATCAGGCTTTTCAAAGTTTAGTTGAGCAACTTCAAATAAGTCTAATGAAATGGCACCTGAGGCAATTCTTTCGGGCCACGCCAAGCCATAGGCAATTGGTGTACGCATATCGGGGCTTCCCATTTGCGCTATGACCGAGCCATCCAAGTATTCAACCATGGAATGAACAATACTCTCAGGATGAACATGAACCTCGATATCTTTCGGACTGATATCGAACAACCAACACGCTTCGATTAGCTCCAAACCCTTATTCATAAGCGTGGCAGAATCTACTGAGATTTTACTTCCCATCTGCCAGTTTGGGTGTGCGCAGGCCTGTTCTGGCGTCACCGTACTAAGGCGATCACGAGACCACCCCCTGAAAGGCCCACCTGAGG
>NZ_LWGA01000329.1:0-261 GCF_001635235.1 Oleiphilus sp. HI0117
ACAATTCGTTGTGTATCTGAAATCACAGAATCTAACGGTTCTAGCTCAATGGCAAGTGTTTGCGGAAGCAGCTTGGCAATGATGGATGCGGGTGTACCTTTAGCTGCGCCAGTTGCGGGTATCGCAATGGGCTTGGTTAAAGAAGGTGATGACTTTGCCGTTCTGACTGATATCTTGGGTGATGAAGATCACTTAGGCGATATGGACTTTAAAGTAGCGGGTACTGACGAAGGTATTACTGCTTTGCAGATGGATATCAAG
>NZ_LWGA01000330.1:0-546 GCF_001635235.1 Oleiphilus sp. HI0117
CAAGCAATCAAGTACGCATCCTTCAGTCGTCGGATACTCTTTCATAAGGTCTTATAAGCAAACTTTGTAGTTAGCTCTACTCTCAATCCCCAGCTTCAAAAATCGTTTCTACCATTGCAGAGGCAACTCCAGAGACTTCTACCCGATAATCGGTTTTGCCAAAACTAAGCACGGCTCCAATAAAGGTGCTGCCAATCGCGTCTAGCATCTGATCTGGCTCCAATTGCATGTTTTCACAAATTTCGGCAACTTGGTCCGAAAATTCCTGCAATACTTCTTGAGACAGTTCACTCATACATAACCTTCCTAAGCCAGAATAATTTTCTTAACCATAAGAGAATTACGTCTATAAAACAATGGATTACTTAACTTACCCCTAAGCTATAGGTACTTTGTCACTTTATACGTATAGTTAAAAGACTGCCTTTTTTATGCAAATTGAGGCTTATCTTCAAAAACCAACTAATATTAAGGGATAGGTTGAGGTTGCCTGTCGTATTACAGAAGGTCTCTTGCTATGTAATAAATTACTCGCAAACTAGAAAT
>NZ_LWGA01000331.1:0-333 GCF_001635235.1 Oleiphilus sp. HI0117
AATCAATGGACTCTTCCCTGTTAGAGCCACATGCACTATGCAGAGGTACAACACTGTCATCGCCGCCTGTAATCAGCGGGTGCGTAACGAGACCAAAAAGCTCATCACCCGTACCTGCAATACGCAAGTTAGGGATCGAATTAGACGTACCAGACGCGGCTAAGCCTCGAGCAATTTCAGGCTGCAATTCATACGTCATACCAATTCGCGTGCTGGGCAATGTAATATCTGCACCAATCCAATCGGAAATAGCATTAGCAATAGTAGAGCCGTAGTTGATACCATTAAACAGGTCAACACCTATGTTCGCCAGGTCAGTACCACCACCGGCAC
>NZ_LWGA01000332.1:0-529 GCF_001635235.1 Oleiphilus sp. HI0117
ATTTTGACGCCGGCATCTACCGGAAAGACCTGGATAGCTACACGGGCTTCGTTAACTACAGCAATCATATGATCGCACAGAGACTCAGAGATAGCTTTGACCAACATTGGCAATACGCTAAACCCTCTGCCAATATGCGCCGCCTAAGTATTTAGCTAATCAATACGCACAAAAAAACCGGCATTCAGCCGGTTTTTTTGTGCCCCTACATAAGCAGGGGCTGAGTAAACACTTATTGCGCTTTAAACTTCAAACGGTAAGCATGAAGTAGCGGCTCTGTGTAACCACTTGGCTGCTCTTTGCCCTTGAAGATCAAATCAGAAGCTGCCTGGAAAGCAATGCCGTCAAAAGACGGTGCCATGGCGATGTATTCAGAATCACCCGCATTCTGGCCGTCAACAATCGCTGCCATACGCTTCAAGCTTTCTTCAACCTGTTCTTTGGTACAAACACCGTGCTCCAACCAGTTCGCCACGTGCTGAGAAGAAATACGCAATGTTGCACGATCTTCCATCAAACCAACGTTGTT
>NZ_LWGA01000333.1:0-545 GCF_001635235.1 Oleiphilus sp. HI0117
AGGTCCTTTTGAATATTGTAAACCGAGTTATGTTCTGTATTGACGTATGCGCTCACGGTCACCACTCGCTTGCGCTCATAGCGGCGAATATTATTCGGTGCCTGTCGGAAGTGAATATCAGCAATTATTGACAAGTCTATATAGCTGCCATCTGCTATCAAAATTGGCAGGTGCTCCAGGTACCACATCGAAGCTCGTTCTTCTTCAGGCAAGCCTAGCCAGACATCGACTTCATCATCTTGCGTTTGGATCGTTTGCACCACTTCACCCTGATACGCCCTATTGACTTGCCTGATAACCTGCTCAAGCGTTAGTCCAAGTGAAATAGCGTTATCCTTTAAGGTGATCTGCGCCTGTTTTTTCTTTTCATTAAGGGAGTCTGCCAAGTCATAAGTTCCGCTGTAATGACTCAGTTTATCCTTTAACTGTTTCGCAGCAGTTTCAAGCTGTAAGCGATCATAACCGGAAAGCTCAATATTGATATCAGGCTTTGAGGGGCTTAGGCTAGAACTAAAACTAAGCTTGCTTGCTCCATCAATACGGCC
>NZ_LWGA01000334.1:0-3862 GCF_001635235.1 Oleiphilus sp. HI0117
ATGAGGGGCGTGGTTATACACTTCGCAGAATTATTCGCCGCGCTATTCGGCATGGAAATAAACTTGGTGCTTCTGAGCCGTTTTTCTATCGCCTTGTCGAGGTTTTGATTGACGCGATGGGTGAAGCTTACCCTGAGCTCAAGGTTTCCCGGAAGCAAGTAGAGCAAATCTTGCTTCAGGAAGAAGAGCAGTTCTCCAAAACGCTTGATAAGGGAATGAAGGTTCTGGAGTCAGATATTGCGTCTCTGGATAGTACCGTTATTTCTGGTGCGACGGTCTTTACTTTATATGATACTTACGGCTTCCCGGTTGATTTGACTAATGATATCGCTCGTGAGCGAGGGTTAACGCTAGATCACGAGGGTTATGAAGCTGCAATGGAAACGCAGCGAGAAAGAGCGCGCGCGTCGAGCAAATTTGGTGTTGATTACAACGACTCTTTGGATATTTCGGGGAGTACCGAGTTTGTTGGCTATGAAAGTTTTGATCATGAGTCAGAGGTACTGTCGGTTACGGTTGATGGTGAGAATGCCAAGGCTGGAGCTGGCGAGCAGTGTATCGTGGTATTGGCGTCGACACCTTTCTATGCAGAGTCGGGTGGTCAGGCTGGCGATACTGGTGTCCTCGAGTGGGATGGTGGTAAAGCACTGGTAAAAGATACCCAGAAACAAGAAAATCATTTTTTACATATTTGCCAGATTGAAAGTGGTGAGTTGTCATCAGGTGTTTCTGTTAAGGCATCCATTGATAGTGTTCAGCGTGATGCGACCGCTCTAAATCACTCGGCAACTCACTTGTTGCATGCAGCGCTTAGGCAGATTCTAGGAGAGCACGTCGTTCAGAAAGGTTCTTTGTGTAATGGTGAGCGTCTGCGTTTTGATTTTGCGCATTATGAAGCTGTTACGCCTGAGCAGTTGTTAGAAATAGAGTCTATGGTCAACGCGAGAATTCGAGAGAACTCTTTAGTAACAACGACTTTAACAGATATAAAAACGGCCAAACAAATGGGCGCTATGGCGCTGTTTGGAGAGAAGTATGGTGAGAATGTTCGAGTTCTCTCGATGGGGGATGATAACTTTTCTGTGGAGTTATGCGGTGGAACACATGCCCAGCGTACGGGTGATATTGGCTCGCTAGTGATAGTGTCTGAAGGTGGAATTTCGTCAGGTGTTCGCCGTATAGAGGCTTTATCTGGTGCAGAGGCTGAAGCTTGGAATCGAGAGTCGCAAGCGCAGTTGAAAAATGTCGCAAGTGTTTTCAAGGCGGGTAGAGAAGATGTTCTTGAAAAAGCAAATCAGTGGGTAGAAAAGTGTCGTGCGCTTGAGAAAGAGTTAGAGGTATTTAAGCAGAAAGCTGCAGCTGACGCAGGTTCTCAATTGGCTGACAAGGCAGTGGACGTTGCTGGGGTTAAAGTAGTTGCGGCTCAGTTATCGGGTGTAGATCGTAAAGGTCTGGAAGACGCTGTAGACAAGCTTAAGAACCAGTTTGAGAATGCGGTGGTTTTATTGGCTTCTGTAGACGGAGATAAAATTGCCTTGGTTGCTGGTGTGACGAAATCAATTTCCAAGCAGTACAAAGCTGGAGATTTGATGAAAGTCGTTGCGGCAGGTGTTGGTGGTAAAGGTGGTGGCCGGCCTGATTTTGCGAAGGGCGGTGGTACAGATGTTACTGCTCTAGAAGAAACCTTGGCGTCGGTAGCTGGATGGGTTGAGTCCCAGCAGTAGTTGCTTATTTAGTGTTAGGTTCTAAGTCTACAATTAAGAGGTTTTAAATAGGTCAATGGCCCTGATTGTTCAAAAATATGGCGGTACTTCAGTCGGTACGACTGAGCGTATCCAAGCTGTGGCAGAGAAAGTAAAAAAGTTTCGAGATTCAGGTGATGATGTTGTAGTGGTTGTCTCTGCAATGAGTGGAGAGACTAACAGGTTAATATCATTGGCCGATGCAATATCTAAGGATCCTGTACCTCGTGAAATGGATGTGCTGGTGTCGACCGGTGAGCAGGTGACGATTGCTTTGTTGAGTATGGCTTTGCAGCAGATTGATTGTGATGCAATGTCTATGACAGGTGGTCAGGTTCGTATTTTGACTGATCAGTCTCATATGAAGGCAAGAATACAGGATATTGATGAGTCGCGAATGCGCGAGGCCTTGTCTGCGGGTAAAGTTGTGGTTGTTGCTGGTTTTCAGGGAGTTGATGAGGATCATAATATTACGACGCTTGGTCGTGGCGGGTCAGATACCACTGCTGTTGCTCTAGCGGCTGCGCTCAAAGCGGATGAATGTCAGATTTATACAGATGTCGACGGAGTGTATACAACGGACCCAAGGGTTGTTGATAGTGCGCGCCGTATGGAAAAAGTGACATTTGAAGAAATGATAGAAATGGCGAGTTTGGGCTCTAAGGTTTTGCAGATTAGGGCGGTTGAATTTGCCGGGAAATATAGTGTGCCTTTAAGAGTGCTATCTTCGTTTGAGGATGGGCCAGGTACCTTGATTACGATTGATAGTGAGGAAAATATGGAGCAGGCTGCCGTTTCGGGGATTGCCTTTAATCGTGATGAGGCAAAATTGACCTTGGTAGGTGTGCCGGATATTCCAGGCGTTGCCTCGAAGATATTGCGCCCTATTAGTGACAAGAATATTGAAGTTGACATGATTGTACAGAATGTTGGCTTGGATAAAAAAACTGACTTTACCTTTACGGTTCATAGAAATGACTATAAAAAGGCGAAAGCGGTATTAGAAGAAGTATGTGAGAAGCTTGGTGCTGAGAGGGCTGCAGGTGATAACGATATTGCAAAAGTATCTATCGTCGGTGTAGGGATGCGGTCTCATGCAGGGGTAGCTACCAAGATGTTTGAAGCTTTGTCTGATGAAGGTATAAATATTCAGATGATTTCGACTTCGGAGATTAAGATTTCTGTTGTGATCGATGAGAAGTATCTAGAGTTGGCCGTAAGGACGCTTCATGGTGCTTTTGATCTGGCGCAGGAACATTAATTCAAGGCGAACAGTATTTTCACAATTTATAACTAAATAGAAAATGTGCAAGATTAATCCACTTAAAACTATCTTTTTGAGAAATTTCGATAATACTCTTTAAGTGCTCGTTGTTATCTCTTTTGAGGTGGCAGTAAGAAGCTTTTTTGGATGAATATTGCATAATAAAAGGAGCTAAGAATGCTTATATTGACTCGTCGAGTAGGTGAGACTTTAATGGTTGGTGATGACGTTACTGTTACCGTATTAGGTGTAAAGGGTAATCAAGTGCGTATTGGTGTGAACGCGCCTAGAGATGTCTCTGTTCATCGTGAAGAGATCTATCAGCGTATACAGAAAGAAAAGTCTGAAGCGCAGCAGTCTGACGACTAATTTGTGGTTAAAAAATACACAAGTTGATGTTTTTTAAAAAATAATTCAATGCGGTGTTGGCATTTAAAATAAATGTGTTAATATACGCCGCGTCTTGAGGAGAGATGGCCGAGAGGCTGAAGGCGCGCCCCTGCTAAGGGCGTATGGGGTAACACTCATCGAGGGTTCGAATCCCTCTCTCTCCGCCATTTAAATTAGGATGGCAGTTTTAAAGTTTAGCGGCTGTAGCTCAGCTGGATAGAGTACCTGGCTACGAACCAGGCGGTCGGAGGTTCGAATCCTCCCAGCCGCGCCACTTTAAAACATTCTTGATCAGCATCTAATGCGGCTGTAGCTCAGCTGGATAGAGTAACTGGCTTCGAACCAGTTGGTCGCAGGTTCGAATCCTGCCAGCCGTGCCATATTATTTCTCCTTTAAACCTATCTTATTTAACGCTTCTGTTAATTTAATATCCCTACTATACAGTTAAAAATTGTATTAAATCGT
>NZ_LWGA01000335.1:0-473 GCF_001635235.1 Oleiphilus sp. HI0117
GTAAGCCCGAGTCTTCAATCATGTACGCCAAACGATCATCGGGGAAGTCAGGGTCAAGCGGGACATAGCTGGCGCCGACTTTCAATATGCCAATTAGGGCCGCGAGCATATGCTGAGAGCGGTCCAGGCACAAGCCTACGCGATCCCCAACGGATACATGTTCCTCTAATAGGAGCTGAGCCCACTGTGAGCTAAGTTCATCAAGCTGACGATAGCTTAAGACTTCCTGCTCAAATATGACGGCATCACTTTCGGCAAATTGTTGAGCTTGATGATGAAGGTAGTGACCGACAGTGCGAGGGGCCTTGGCTTGTTCTTCATGCCAAGCATGAGCAGGTCCTATACATTGTCTCATCACTTGCTTGCTTGAGCTTTGATTAAGTAGTTCTATATCGCAAAGCCTGGTTATCGGGTTTTGTGCAATTTGTCCGAGAATCGTAAGAAAATGATCCCTAAAGCCTTGGATCGTTTTT
>NZ_LWGA01000336.1:0-261 GCF_001635235.1 Oleiphilus sp. HI0117
TATTAGAATTGACCAAAATAGCTACTAAACTCGGCCCCGGTTAGTATGCTTTTTTCTATCAACTCCAAGCCAATTTCACCTTCACCATAAAAGTTCGGCATTTCACTGTTTCTAAGTTGCGTTTGGGATTCAAGTACTTCCTGATCACTGCCGTGTACTTCTTGATTATAGAAAGCGACGAGTAAAGGCGACTCCGACCGAACGGTGTAGGAAACCTTGCCCAGATATGTACTGACAAATAAGCCTGCTCGACCTCGATCT
>NZ_LWGA01000337.1:0-442 GCF_001635235.1 Oleiphilus sp. HI0117
ACAAAATGACAGAGTGATATCACTTAAGGAGTATAGTGATAGTAAGTTTCTTGTGTTGTGGAGTGAAATGCAAACTGACCCTGGGCAGGAGACTTATAGGATATCGGCGTTTTCTAATAGTGGCGAAATGTTGTCCTCGCCACTATAGCGTTTCACAATGATAAAGTGGTGCTCAGAGGCTATAAGCGCCTTTTAGTAGCATTCTCAACTGAAGCTTTGTCTTGTCTGCTTCTTTCGTGCGTTCGGTCTTTGTGGCGTCCAGGCAGTTGCCGCCCATCTGAAAAACAATCGTTACCATAGCTTCCGCTAAAGCGTTGCGCGTCTGATAATCCAAGGCGGCTTTGTTTGTTCCTTCTATCGCGCGCACTTTAAGATATTCTTCAAGCTCAGTAACAACGTGTCGAATTTCCAAATTAATCGCAGATCTAAACTCTTGAGAGTT
>NZ_LWGA01000338.1:0-204 GCF_001635235.1 Oleiphilus sp. HI0117
CTGTATATGCCTATGATTCCCGAGGCATCGTATGCGATGCTGGCGTGTGCTCGTATTGGTGCCATTCATTCAGTGGTATTTGGTGGTTTTTCGGCAACAGCTTTAGCAGATCGCCTGGATGATTGTGAGGCAAAAGTCGTGATTACGGCGACAGAGGGTGTGCGTGGTGGGAAATCTATCCCGCTTAAGTCAAGTGTGGACGAC
>NZ_LWGA01000339.1:0-216 GCF_001635235.1 Oleiphilus sp. HI0117
TGCGACCATATTGTTTGTTAGCCACGATGCTGGCCTGGAAGCCGCTTTTGATCGCAGTATTCAGTTAGGCGAACTCAACCGCGCTTGCGAACAGTCTTCAAATAAAGGGCAGGAGGCCGTGTTATGAATTGGGCACTGCTGATGAAGCTAACGCTGAAAAGTATCCTCAACCGGAAATTTACCAGTGGCTTAACCTTGTTTAGTATTTGTATCAGC
>NZ_LWGA01000340.1:0-432 GCF_001635235.1 Oleiphilus sp. HI0117
ATTGATGGAGTTGAAGGGTGAGGCAGGTCGTACTTGATACAGAAACCACCGGTATAAATCCTCAGCTTGGCCACAGGATAATCGAGATTGGTTGTGTCGAACTGATTGACCGTAAGCTGACAGGAAATCACTACCATGTGTATATCAATCCAGAGCGGGTCGTAGAGCAAGAAGCGATAGATGTCCACGGAATAACGAATGAGTTTCTAGCTGATAAGCCTTTGTTTGCTGATATTGCCCAAGAATTTCTTGAGTATATAAAAGGTTCTGAACTGGTTATCCATAATGCGGCGTTTGACGTTGGCTTTATCAACTACGAATTTAACCTTTTGGTCAACAAGATCCCTCCGGTAGAAAATTACTGTGGTGTATTAGATACANTAGCCATGGCGCGAGAGAAGCATCCGGGGCAAAAGAACAATCTGGATGCTT
>NZ_LWGA01000341.1:0-547 GCF_001635235.1 Oleiphilus sp. HI0117
CAACGAGTTACCATGCGTCGCATCTTGCATGCCAAAGTTCCAACGCTTAATACCGCCCTGGAAACCTTTACCTTTAGACTGACCAGTTACATCAATAATCTGACCAACTTCGAAGACTGTCGCATTAAGTGCGTCACCTGCTTTAAGATCTTCGCCTTCGCCTTCCGCCAAACGGAATTCCCAAAGACCACGACCCGCTTCAACACCTGCTTTCGCAAAATGTCCAGCTGCAGCTTTAGATACGCGAGAAGCGCGACGCTCACCAACAGTTACCTGAATTGCACGGTAACCATCAACATCGTCTGTTCTCACCTGTGTGATACGGTTATCTTCAACCTCGATAACCGTTACCGGAATGGATGCACCTTCGTCTGTAAAAACTCGAGTCATCCCAGCCTTACGGCCGACTAAACCAATCGCCATTTTTCACCTCTTAAGTGTACGGGGCTTTCACCCTCTATGGCCCTATAAATTAGGTAGTTACACTTTACCGCTCGATCTAACTTGAACGGCACCAACTTTTTAGAAAAGTTGGAAAAACTTAACC
>NZ_LWGA01000342.1:0-212 GCF_001635235.1 Oleiphilus sp. HI0117
AGAGCTATGCTTTTCGCATAAGGCAAGAATCACTAGCTGAAGCAATCCAAGCAAATGAAGAGACAAGTAGTCTGGTAATTTCGGCCGAAAAGAACTCACAGCGCTTAGGAGAGATTCTGAATGAAGCCAAGTCGACATGCCATACCCTATCCACCTCATCAAGATCCTTGCTAGAAAACATCAAAAAAATGAACAGTGATAGCCAGTCAATT
>NZ_LWGA01000343.1:0-488 GCF_001635235.1 Oleiphilus sp. HI0117
CAAGTATTGAACCTTTCTGCCTCAATCTACCATAGCCTCCACAACTCAAAAGAAGCCGAAGAAGCAATTAAAGAATCATTACATCTCGCATCACAGGACGGCTTCATCTCTGTTTACACCAATGAGGCTGTTGAGCTTCTTCCGGTTCTAGCACTGGGTGCTGATCCCAGCATACCTGACAGCTATTTGCAGAAATTGAGCGCAACATTAGGATTAAGCAATGAGACCAAGCCTGTTCAACAAGATGAACTGCCTGGCGCAGCAGCATTGGAGAGCAATAAGCAATTGCTAGAACCTCTTAGCTCGCGCGAACTTGAAGTGCTCGGCCTGATTGATCAGGGCTTAGCAAACAAAGAGATCGCTCAGAAGCTAAGCCTCGCACCGGCCACCGTCAAAGCACATATTCGCAACCTATATGGAAAGATAGAAGCAAAGAGTCGTACAGAGGCTTTATCAAAAGCACGAAGCATTGGTCTGATCTAATATAC
>NZ_LWGA01000344.1:0-20678 GCF_001635235.1 Oleiphilus sp. HI0117
CGTCCGACTGCCAATAGCAAAACATCATATTCAATTCGCTGTTCAGTGCCGTCAATGTCGGTGCACAACAGAACTTTTTGGCCATTATCAGTAATAAACTCTGTTGGCTGATGGTTTAATCTAAGATCAATGCCTTCCTCAATAAAGCGCTTTTGAACCTCTGCGCTCACGTCTTCATCTTCTCGTGGCATGATGCGGGCAGAGCGGTCCATTTGAATCACCTGCACTCCAAGGCGCTGGAAGCTCTGGGCCATTTCACAGCCGATAGGCCCACCACCGATGATCAGCATGCGGCCTGGTTTTTCTCTAAGTTCCCATATCGTATCGGAAGTCAAATAACCTGTATCTTCAATGCCCTTAATCGCAGGAACAAAAGGCCGCGCTCCTGTGGAGATAACGATGTTACGCGTGGTGATCGTTTCACCATTAACTTTTACTCTAAAAGGGTCAATGATTTCTGCGCTGCCGGTAATGCAGTCAACACCGAGTCCCGTGAATCGCTCGATAGAGTCGTGAGGCTCAATGGTTTTAATAATCGATTGAATGCGTTCCATTACCGCAGGAAAGTCGACCTCGATATTTTCATTTGATAGACCAAATTCCTCAGCACGCTCATAGTACTTTGCCATTTTAGCCGAACGAATGAGTGCTTTACTGGGGACACAACCGGTATTTAAGCAGTCGCCGCCCATTTTATGACGCTCAATAAGAGAGACTTTTGCTTTGGTTGCTGCAGCGATCAATGAAGTAACCAGTCCTGCTGAACCTGCACCGATAACGACCATATTGGTGTCAAATTTAGACGGCTTGTCATAGTTAGCGAAAACCTTTTTAGCTTGTATGCTTTCCATTAACTTCTTGGCCAAAATAGGGAATAGGCCGAGTAGAGCAAAAGCAAACAATAAACCGGGTGATAGGATGCCTGATAGAGAATCAATCTGACCAAGCTGAGTACCGGTATAAACGTAAACAAGGGTGCCTGGGAGCATGCCGAGCTGGCTGATCAAAAAGAATTGGCGAGTCTTGATTGGCGTTAAACCCATCACTAAGTTAATAACGAAAAACGGGAATAAAGGCACAAGGCGTAAGCCAAACAGATAAAACGCGCCTTCTTTTTCAATGCCTGCATTAATTGACTTAAGGGAGTCAGCAAACTTTTTTTGTACACTTTCTTTCAGTAGTGTTCGAGAAACTAGAAAGGCTAGTGTTGCACCGATTGTACTGGCAAAGGACACCAGAATCGTTCCCTGTAACAAACCGAAGATTGCACCGCCTGCAAGTGTCATTACTGCGGCGCCAGGCAAGGAGAGAGCAGTCACAGCAATATAGATCATGACGAATATGCCAGCACTGAGTATTGCATTTTGCGAATGAAAGTCACTGATAGCCTGTTGTTGAGACTTAAAGTAGTCGAGGCTCAAGTACTGGGCAAGGTCGAAGAAAAAAAAGCAGCCAATGAGAATAACGAGCGCGACAATAAGAAGTCTTTTCTTTTTATCCATAAATCTGTATCTACCTTCAAAATGGTGGTTATTTGAATGAAGTCTAATAAGGAGTGCGTTTGTTCAGACTGCAGCTATGTCTTAAGAGTTCAATTTAATAAGTAACTATATGTTAAGAAGGGCTAGTCTACCGAGATATTTACATTGTGTGCAATATAAATATCTCCATCGGGAGATAGCTCCTCAATTGATCTATGTCAGTTGATGGTAACTTTAATTATTTGAAAATGATTCCTATTAAGGTATAATGCTCGCAACTCTAGCAAGTGGTGATCATATGTTGGTTTGTGTTTGTAATGGTATTAGCGATAAAGATATTGATTCTGCTATTCATGAGGGTGCGACAGAATGTAAGGTGATCAGGGACTCGCTAGGTATTGGCAAGTGCTGTGGTCAATGTACCACTTATGCTAAAGACTTAATCAGTGAAAAAATGACCAGTATGCAAAATACTGCGGCTATGCAGCTTGCCTTAGAGGTTCGTGTTTAAGCAGTCTTTTTCCTTTCCTTTCCTTTCCTTTCCCTTCGATTCTATCTAGCCTATCCAGTATCAAACCTTAAAAACTTAATGATAACTATTTAGTTTATTAAGTCTGTGATTATTAAAGCAATAACGTGCCTTTTGAATTTAAAAAGTAATATACTCATCGCACCACACTGATAAAAAAGGGGGCGTGATAATGCAAGGCGACAAACAAGTTATTCAACACCTTAATAAAATCCTGGGCAATGAGCTTATAGCGATTAATCAATACTTTTTGCATGCTCGTATGTTTAAAAACTGGGGCCTCGAAGGCCTAGATAAAAAAGAATATAAAAAATCTATCAAAGATATGAAGCAGGCAGATGAGCTGATTGAGCGCATTCTGTTTTTGGAAGGTATCCCCAACCTGCAAAAGTTAGGCAAATTATTAATAGGCGAGAACACTCAAGAAATGCTGGAGTGCGACCTCAAATTAGAACAAAGCTCCATTGCCGACTTACGCGAAGCGATCGCTTATTGTGAATCAGTATCAGACTACGTCACCCGTGATAAGCTTCGAGAAATTCTTGCAGAAGAAGAGGAGTATCTAGATTGGTTGGAAACTCAGCTTGATCTGATCGATAAAGTGACGATCGAGAACTATATGCAATCAATGATTGAAGATGATTAAGGGGGTGAAATATGAAAGGTTCAGATAAAGTTATAGCAGAATTAAATCACTTGTTAGCGGGTGAGCTAACGGCAATAGACCAATACTTTGTTCACTCTCGAATTTATGAAGATATGGGCTTAGATAAGCTTTATGAACGTTTGGATCATGAGCGTGAAGAAGAGACAGATCACGCAGACCAAATGATCAAACGGATTTTGTTCTTGGAAGGGCATCCAGACTTGGCAACGCGTGAGCCGCTAAATGTCGGTAAAACAGTTTCGGAAATGCTACAGAATGACTTGAATGTAGAATACTCAGTAATTAAAAACCTTAAGGCAGCGATTGCTTTGTGTGAGTCTGAGCAAGATTACGAAACCCGTGCAATGCTGGTTAAGCAGTTAGAAGACTCAGAAGAAGATCATGCTTATTGGCTAGAGAAGCAATTGGGCTTGATTGATAAGATTGGGCTTCAAAATTACTTACAGTCGCAGATGTAAGCTTCGAATAGCATAATGAGTGTAAGTAGGGCCGTCATTTGTGACGGCTTTTTTGTTTGTTTGATATAAACGTTAATCCCCAACTGAATCCAAATACTTTCTTTCTAAAATATCCCTAAATAGGTAGGGGGTATTTCTAATTTTGTCCTATATTTATAGTGCTAAATAAGCAATTCACCCCAAAATAGACAGATTCATTCAAGGAAATGGGCCGACATGACGATAACTAGTCTATAGCTTGCTCACTACACACTATCTAAAAATAACGCGCTTAAAAAATACTTAGGGTGTCTCTATGAAGATCAATATGCCGGTGACTGACAATGAAGTCATGATGACCGAAGGTCAGACCTTGGTCTCAAAAACCAATCTCAAAGGTATCACTACATACGTCAATGAGGCGTTTATCGCGATCAGTGGCTTTTCTGAACAGGAGTTGGTCGGAAAGAATCACAATGTCGTCAGGCACCCGGATATGCCGCCCGAAGCGTTTAAGGATCTATGGGATACGATGAAGAAGGGGCGACCCTGGACGGGAATCGTTAAGAATCGATGTAAGAACGGTGACTTTTATTGGGTAAAGGCAAATGTGACGCCTATCTGGGAAGACGGCAAAGTTGTTGAATATATGTCGGTTCGCTCCATTCCCAGTCGTGAGGAAATTACTGCAGCAGAAGGTGCTTATGTGGCCCTTAAAAATGGCGAAATAGCACTAGATGGTGGTAACGTTGTTAAGTCGGGATTTACTCAACACCTTCCTAAGTTAAGCAATATTAAACTCACTCAGCAGTTTATGTTTCTGGGTGCAGTACTCTTAATGTTGAGTGCTTTGGTCGTGAATACCTTGGCTCAGCAATATGATCAAATAGAGTTCTCTAAACAGGAGCTCGTCGGCGTCGAATATATTCGACCGATGAGACAGCTACTCCAGTTTATTCCACAACACCGTGGTATGACTAACGCTTATCTGAATGGTGACGCTTCTTTTGAACCCAAAATATTGTCTGTAAGGCAAAAGATAAACGATTTGTTTGATGAGGCTAAAGAAGTTGACGCCAGATTAGGAGAAAAGTTACAAGCTTCTAGCAAGTTCAAAGCGATTCAAAGGAAGTGGGACAGTTTGAAGGGAATAGCATTTAGCCTTGAGGCTAAAGCCAGTTTTTCTCGCCACTCTGACCTTATTAGTGATGTGCTAAACCTGATAATTCACGCTGGCGATACCTCGAACCTAATACTTGATCCTGAGTTAGGCAGTTTCTATAGCATGGACTTGGTGGTCAACAAGATTCCAGCCCTGGTCGAAAATATGGGCCAGGCTAGAGGCTTGGGCTCAGGTGTCATTGCTAATCAGGAAATTGGGCAGGCCCAACTAAATCGATTGACTGAATTGAAAGTCGGTGTTGATGTCAATTACAAAGGTCTGCTAACTTCTTATAACTCTGGTGCTAGTGCGGAGCAAAGAGTTAAACAGAGGCTAGGCTCACTTGCGGCTGATGTTGAGCGTATTATTGGTGGATTTATTTCTTCTGTCGACCACATTAGACAAGGTGACCTGGCGATATCTTCAATGGATGCAAAGTCTTTCTTCGCTGAGGGAACGAGAGGTATTAACAAAGCATTTGAATTGTACGATGAAAGTGCAAACTTGCTTGAAGAGTTATTAACTGAACGTGTAGAAGGCATGCAAGCACAGTTCTATATTATAAGTGCCTTAACTACTATTGCGATTTTGATGACTTTAATTTTGGGTTTTGCTTTATCACGAAATATTCTTCGTTCGATTAATCAGTGTCTGGCCAACTTTGGTGAAATCGCAAGTGGCAATTACCGTGAAGACATCCATGTCAGCGGCAATAATGAATTAACGGCCTTGATGTGCTCACTTAAATCGATGCAGATAAAAATGGGCTTTGAAGTAGAAGAAGCGATCGCGATTGCGAATTCAGGTAGCCGAATTAAGCAAGCCCTTGATGTCTGTAATACCAATGTCATGTTGGCAGATGACCGCATGGATATTATCTATCTGAACGCGTCGGTTCAGAAGATGTTCAAAGACGCTGAAGCAGACTTACGGAGTGATTTACCAAACTTTGATGCGGATAACTTGTTAGGCGCAAGTGCAGATGTTTTGTATAAAGATCCAAGTCATCAGCGTGCGGTGATAGAAAACCTTAACGGCACGCAGAAGAGTCGAATGAAAACGGGCGGAAGAGTGTTTGACCTAATGGCAACGCCGGTGATTAATGACCAAAGCGAGCGTTTAGGAACAGTAATTGAATGGAACGATATCACTGAAGAGCTGAAACGCACGGAAGAAGAGCGTCGCATAGCCAACGAAAATGCACGTATGAAGCAGGCGCTTGATAGCGTTTCTGCAAACGTTATGGTTGCAGATGACCAGCTTCTTATTATTTATATGAATGATGCGGTTGTTGATACTTTGCGCAATGCCGAGAAGGATATTCAAGCAGAGCTAAGCAATTTTGCTGTTGATAAGATTATTGGCAGTAATATAGACATATTCCATAATAATCCAGCGCACCAGCGTGGCATGATAGAACGGATGACTGCTGAATACTCTGCAGATATTGTGGTGGGTGGTCGTAATCTAAACCTTGTTGTTAACCCGATTGTTAATGATGAGGGTGAGCGCATTGGTACGGTCGTAGAGTGGGATGATCAAACTGAAGAGCTAAAACGATTGGCTAAAGAGCGTAGTGTCGCTAATGATAATGCGCGTATCAAGCAAGCCTTGGATAGTGTTTCGGCAAATGTCATGGTGGCCAATGCCGACCGCGATATTATCTACATGAATGATGCAGTGATATCGACCTTGCGAAATGCAGAAAGTGACATTCAAAAAGACCTGGGTAATTTCAACGTCAATACCTTGTTAGGAAGCAGTATTGATGTCTTCCATAAGAACCCCTCGCATCAGAAACAATTGTTAGAGAGCCTGACGAGTGAGTATTCGGCAAGTCTGAATATTGGTGGCCGTAATATGGACTTGGTTGTGAACCCTATTACAAACGACGATAACGAACGTATTGGTACGGTTGTTGAGTGGGCTGACCGAACTAACGAAGTCGCTATCGAACAAGAAATCGACCGACTTGTTTTTGCGGCGGCAAATGGTGATCTGTCCAAGCGTCTGGACCCTGAAGGTAAAACAGGCTTCTTTGCTAAGTTAGCAGAAGGTTTGAACCAGACTGTTGGAAGTGCAGACTCCTTCTTAGCTGATGTGGGTGAAGTTCTGTCTGCATTATCAGAGGGTGATTTGACCAAGACAATTAGCAGTGAATACCGAGGATCTTTCGGTAAGGTTAAGACAGATGTGAATGCGACGGTGACCAAACTTACCGAGATCATTACGCAGATTCGTGAATCCACGTCGATGGTTCACGAAGCCGCGAACGAAATATCGCAAGGTAACGCTGATCTAAGTGCGCGCACAGAGTCTCAGGCGAGTTCTCTTGAAGAAACTGCAGCGAGCATGGAAGAGATTACCAGCACGGTTAAAGAAAGTGCCGGGAATGCTTCACAGGCAAATACAGTCACTAGCGACGCTAAATTGAAAGCGGTTGCAGGTGGTGAGGTTGTTCATGGCGCAGTGGGAGCAATGAAAGAAATACTCGCTTCGAGTCATAAGATTAACGACATTATTGGTGTCATTGATGAGATTGCGTTCCAGACTAACTTGCTAGCGCTTAACGCAGCCGTTGAGGCCGCTAGAGCGGGTGAGCATGGTCGAGGATTTGCAGTGGTGGCAGGTGAGGTTAGAACCTTATCTCAACGTTCTGCGACGGCAGCGAAAGAGATCAAAGACCTGATTCGTGAAAGCGTCAATAAGGTTGAAACGGGCTCTCAGCTTGTAAATGATTCTGGCCAGACACTTGCGGATATCGTGAAGTCAGTTGAAGAGGTTGCTGTAAGAGTAGAAGAAATTGCCACGGCAGCAGCCGAGCAGAATGATGGTATTGGGCAGATTAACCAAGCAGTCATGCAAATGGATGATATGACCCAGCAAAACGCAGCCTTGGTTGAAGAGGCAAGTGCCTCTAGTGAGGCTTTGAGTGAGCAAGCATCAGCCTTGAATCAGATGGTTAGCTTCTTCAGAGTGGGGAATCACCAGGCCGCAATATTTAGCGCGCCTGCTTCAGCACCTACATCAGCGCCTGCACCGACTCCTTCTGTCAGCCAAGCTCCACAGCAAACGACTTCGGTGCCGATGGATACCGGTATTGCTCCGACAGAAGATCAGGTGATCAAATACAGTGGTGATAACTCAAACGATGATGATGACTGGGAAGACTTCTAGCGCATAGTCTAAAGGGAATGCAAAGGCCGATCAGTGATCCACTGCTCGGCCTTTTTTTTAGCGGGGGAGTACTTGATTCAAGCAGTACATTACTCATTTAGGCAGATCCTTCTACGGCTTGCACGAGGGCTAGCACGGGGTTGATCAGCGAGGGGTGGAACCCTCTGCCTACGGGCACGAGGTAAGTCGACTTCTGTAGGCAGATCCTTCGGCCGCGCTGGCTTCACTAATAACTCAAAACTATGAACACAGAATTACTATGACAAAACAATTTAATGGGGTGTCGAATTTAGGCGTAGACTAATAGGTGAATAGCTTAGCGCTTCTCACCCGGAAGCGAGGAGGTGGTAAATGTACACTTCAAGCAGAAAGAGAACTGTAAGTAAAAATATTGGCAAAAAACGAAAAGTCATGGCGGGCAAAGTAGGGTATGACCTTAGCTTGGATCGTCGGGTCAGTAGTCGAAGAGACAGCTTGATGCCCAGTCTAGAAAGTCTAGGACCTTTTGATAGGCGTCATACCGATGACAGAAGAATGGATAAGCGCCCCTTGAGTGATTTTCCTTACTTGCCAGAAGTGATAATTTAGTAAAATAAAGTATTGGTACAATGGCTAAATAGCCAGTAGAGACTCTGTTTAGAGCTACATAGAAAGCAAAAAGCCCGGTCAATGACCGGGCTTTTTTATGATTAAGACCAAGTCTTAATCCACCTTATCCAACGATTTTAACCGGCACGGCCAAATCTTCAGCTGGTGGAGCGAAAGAAGTCAGGTTAATACCTTCAACAGCTTCTTTGTACTCTTCCAATGATGGGAATCGGCCAAGAATAGTTGATAGAACAACCATTGGCGTAGAACCAAGTAGTGATTCACCTTTCTTCTCAGCAGAGTCTTCTACAACACGGCCTTGGAATAGACGAGTTGAAGTCGCTAGCACTGTATCACCAGGAGCCGCTTTCTCTTGGTTACCCATACATAGGTTACATCCAGGACGCTCTAGGTAAAGGATGTTCTCGTATGAAGTACGAGCCGCTTCTTTTGGATTGTCATCGTCAAACGTGAAGCCAGCGTACTTAGATAGGATATCCCAATCGCCTTCAGCTTTTAGCTCATCAACGATGTTGTACGTTGGTGGTGCAACAACGAGTGGCGCGTTAAACGTGATCGGGCCTTTCTTCTCTAGGTTGCGAAGCATCGCAGCGATGATTTGCATATCGCCTTTGTGAACCATACAAGAACCAACGAAGCCAAGGTCAACCTGACGGCCATCGTAGTATGAAGTAGGACGGATAACATCGTGCGTGTAACGCTTAGATACGTCTTCGTTGTTTACGTCTGGGTCAGCAATCATTGGCTCTTCGATCGCATCTAGGTCAACAACCAACTCGGCGTAGTACTTAGCGTTGTCGTCTGGAGCAAGTGCAGGCTCTTCACCAGATTTGATGCCAGCGATACGCTTGTCAGCTAGATCGATAAGACCTTGTAGCATGTTCGCTTCGTTATCCATACCTTTGTCGATCATGATCTGGATACGAGACTTAGCCAACTCTAGAGAGCTGATGAGCGTTTCGTCTGTAGAGATACAGATAGACGCTTTCGCTTTCATCTCTGCAGTCCAGTCAGTGAAGGTGAACGCTTGGTCAGCAAGTAGAGTACCGATTTGTACTTCGATTACACGACCTTGGAAAACGTTTTCGCCAGAGAACTTCTTAAGCATTTGTGCTTGCGTTGCGTGTACGATGTCACGGAAGTCCATGTGAGGCTTCATAGAACCTTTAAAGGTTACTTTTACAGACTCAGGGATAGGCATTGCTGCTTCGCCCGTCGCAAGTGCGATTGCAACCGTACCAGAGTCAGCACCGAATGCGACACCCTTAGACATACGCGTGTGAGAGTCACCACCAATGATGATTGCACGGTCATCAACAGTGATGTCGTTCAATACTTTGTGGATTACGTCAGTCATTGAGTGGTAAACGCCTTTCGGGTCACGTGCAGTGATTACGCCGAACGCGTTCATGAATGCCATTAGCTTAGGCGTGTTAGCCTTAGCTTTGTTGTCCCATACAGAAGCTGTGTGACAACCAGACTGGAAAGCACCATCAACACTTGGAGAGATAGTCGAAGCAGCCATTGCTTCTAGTTCCTGACAAGTCATAGGACCAGTCGTGTCCTGAGAACCTACGATGTTCACTTTAACGCGAACGTCAGAACCCGTGTGTAGTGGAGTCTTAGAAGTAACACCAACAGCGTTGCGGTTGAAGATCTTTTCAACTGCAGTTAGGCCTTGGCCTTCGTTAGAGATTTCTTTAGAAGCAGCGTAAACAACTGGTGCTTCAACGCCTAGCGTTTCAGCAGCAAATGTTTGTAGCTTCTTACCGAAAGTTACCGCGTAAGAGCCGCCAGCTTTCATGAATTCAACTTTTTGTGGCGTGAAGGCATCAGAAACGTCTGACAATTCTTCGCTACCGTTGTATAGCTTCTTAGCTTTAGTATCGATTGTTAGAACCGTACCTGTTGCAACAGAGTATGCTTCTTCCAATACTGGGTCGCCGTTTGCATCACGAACAACTTCACCGTTTGCGTCAGTTTTCTTAACCCAGTTTTTAAGGTCAAGACCGATACCACCGGTTACACCAACAGTCGTTAGGAAGATAGGTGCGATACCGTTAGTACCTGCAACTACCGGACGGTTGTTGATGAATGGAATGTATGGAGAAGTCTTCTCACCAGCCCACAGTGCAACGTTGTTAACACCAGACATACGTGAAGAACCAACACCCATCGTTCCTTTCTCAGCGATTAGCATCACTTTAGCGTTAGGGTGCTTTTTACCTAGCTCAACGATTTCTTGTTGTGCTTCAGGCGTGATCATGCACTGGCCATGTAGCTCACGGTCTGCACGAGAGTGAGATTGGTTACCAGGAGAAAGAAGGTCAGTAGAGATGTCGCCTTCAGCCGCGATGTAAGTAACAACGTCGATTTTCTCTGGGATATCGTCAAGCTTTGTGAAGAACTCAGCTTTTGAGTAGCTTTCTAGGATCTCTTTAGCAATCGCGTTGCCTGCTTTAAATGCTTCAGCTAGACGAGCTGTATCAGCGTCATATAGGAATACTTGAGACTTAAGAACTTCACCCGCTGCTGCAGCTTGTGCGTCGTCAGAAAGAGCGATGTCTAGAAGTGCTTCAACAGAAGGGCCACCTTTCATGTGAGAAAGTTGCTCAAGAGCGAACTCAGGCGAGATCTCAGCAACAGTTTCATTACCTAGAACGATGTCTTTTAGGAATGCTGCTTTAACGCCTGCCGCAGGAGTTGTACCTGGAAGCGTGTTGTAGATAAAGAAGTTTAAAGACGCTTCGCGGTGCTCGTTACCCGTGTCTTTAATTTGAGCGATGATCTCTGATAACAAATCTGCGCTATCAATTGGCTTAGGGTTCAAACCTAGGTCCTTTTTACGAACCTCAATTTCTTCTAGGTATTCTGAATACAAACTCATACGAATCTCTCACTCAAAGTTTTAGTAATGACTATCAAAAAACTACTTAATACGCCATTGGATGCAAGTAGTTTCATCGGTGTCCAACGGAGCATGGCTTTCCAGTGAACTGATCAGGTGTTCCTGTTTATTCACTATGCAAGCTCCCCATTGGGCGCTTATTCTCAGCAGTGCGTCTGCTTAAATTTAGTGTGGAATGTGTCCACAGCTATCTTTCCCTTATTATGGCCCGCTCTTGTGACTTTTTGATTTCTAAGGTTCACTTTAGCTTAGGCTGGTGGTCAGATGTCTTTATTGCTAGATCTTAGCCTCTAGATCGAAATCTATTGAGTTTAGACCACCCTTATATTTTCGCGCACATATTGTATGGGATTTCCCCGCAAAAGTTAATAATTACTCAGGCTTATGAATGTTATTTTCGGTATAGGTTTTGTGAATGTGTTTGTTTGTCGTTAAGCTCTACACTCATTTATACCATGATTTGATAAATACAATGCGAAGAGGTAGTAATGAGCGAAGTGTTTGAGCAGTGTCAGGTTTCGATAGATACGCCAGTAGCCTGGGGTGAAATGGATGCCTTTCAGCACGTTAATAATGTCGTCTATTTTAAATACTTCGAAAGTGCGCGAATTGCCTATTTTGACCGACTGGGTAATAATGAAGAAATGAAACGCTCTGGTATTGGCCCAATACTGGCCTCTACTCAGTGCCGCTATAAAGCGCCTTTAAGCTACCCTGACAATATCTCCGTGGCAACGCGAGTGTGCGAAATTTCAGAAGATCGCTTTACCATGAAGTACTACGTTATGAGCCATAATACTGGCAGAATTGCGGCAGAAGGTGAGGGAATAATCGTTTTTTACGATTATAACAATAACTGTAAACATGCCATTCCTGAAGAGATCAAAAACAGAATTGTTGCACTCGACGGACTATAGGTATTAGCGTTTTAGTTTACTTTGTCTAAATTGTTTTGGTGTTTGACCGCAGAGCTTTTTAAAAAGCGTTCTGAAATACTGAATATCCTGATAGCCAACGTTACCTGCGATGGCCTCTATATTTTGACTCCCTGTTTGAAGCAGATGCTTTGCTTTCTCTATGCGAAGCTTTTGTAAATAGCTAGATGGCGTTTCATCGGTAGCGGTTTTAAAGCGCCGCACCTGGTTTCGGCTGCTCATGTTAAAGCGGTTTGCTAGCTCTTCGATACTATCGAAGCTATCCAAATGATCTTCCATCCAGTTTTGAATACCAATAATGTGTTCATCACTGTGTTCTTTCAAAGCTTGTATACCGGCAAACCTTAGCTGCGATCTCTCAGACAAATCAATCATCAGTAATCTGGAGCAAGCTTCGGCGAGCGAGCGACTAAAAAACGTTTCAATTAAATAAAGGCAGAGGTCTTGAAATGCGTAGGCGCCGCCTGAGCAGAATAATGTTCCATCATGAGTCAGCATGCTATCAATCTGTAAATCAACAAGCGGGAATTGTTGTCGAAACTGGGAGGCATACTTCCAGTGTGTGGTTGCGCGACGCTGATCAAGCAAACCTGTCGCCGCCACAAGAAATGCGCCGGTACATACTGACGCCACTGCGCCTCTTTTTCGCTGGCTGTCTACTAGCCAATGAATTAGCGCGTCATCAAAATCAAAGCCATTAGTCGGGACAGGGCCGAGGGGCGCGATGATGACCAAGTCATAATGCTTCTGACCAATGTCTTCTGTAGGGCTAATACGAATAGGTGTACTACTATTAATACTTGAATGAGACGGGCCCACTAGGCTTGTTGTTAACTGAATATCGTTTGCAAGCAACTGTGAACACACAGAAAAAATATCCCACAGCCCAGCGACTGAAGAAACAGGGGAGCTAGGGTGAACATAAATCCCAATGCAAAAGGTATTCTTTTTATTTGTCTTATTAGTCGTTTAATAATGTCATATCAGTCATCTTACAAGTAGTCTAAGTGCTCGCTATCATTATGTAAATGATATGAATTGAGCAGGAGAGCAGAAATGAATCAACAGCAAGAATTATTAGAACGCTTTTACACGGCTTTTCAAAAGCTTGATTGGGAAACAATGACTTCATGCTACCACCCAGAGGCGACCTTCAAAGACCCGGCTTTTACCTTATCGGGAGCAGAAGTAGGGCTTATGTGGAAAATGCTCTGCACGCGCGCAAAAGACTTCGACCTTAGTTTTAATGTGGCTAAGGTGAACGACACACAAGGTGAAGTGAACTGGGAAGCAAATTACTTGTTTTCTAAAACGGGTCGAAAGGTAAATAATAAGATTAAGGCAAACATTACCTTTAAAGATGGATTGATTTACCAGCATCACGATGACTTCAACTTTTGGCGTTGGTCTCGTCAGG
This sequence comes from Oleiphilus sp. HI0117, assembly GCF_001635235.1. Lineage (NCBI taxonomy): Bacteria > Pseudomonadati > Pseudomonadota > Gammaproteobacteria > Oceanospirillales > Oleiphilaceae > Oleiphilus > Oleiphilus sp. HI0117. The sequence continues at coordinate 13,323 of NZ_LWGA01000344.1, forward strand.
CGATCGGGCTTCCTGCATACTTGTTAGGCTGGTCTAGTACCTTTCAAAATGCAGTATCAAAACAGGCAATGGCGCAATTATCCCAGTTTGAAAGTTAGATCAATGTAACGCTAGCCACTATTTTTGAAAAACGAATCATTTACGTGCCTGATGTATAACACCAAAGCACTTTCTGCTTCTTGTCGAGAGTGGAAGGGGCCTTCCTCGGTCATTTCTCGCGTCGTGAAAAACCAGGAATCATTAACATGAGTAAAACGATTGCTGTGGAACCAGCTTTTATCACCTTCACCGGAACGAACTGTCATGAGCTTTCTCCTTAACTACGTACCTCATCGTATTAGCAACAGGTACTAAGGGTGATCGTCATAATAAAAAAGAAATAGAATGTAGGCGGCAATAGGTCTGCCTATAGACCGGGGTCTAATACTATCTAATTGTAGTGTTTGTATGAAATGTAGCCAGGAAAATGCGGTTTATATTGCATTTATTCACATAGCAGAGCTGGTTTGAAATATGGCGCATAAAGCTTAGTTCGAAAGGTATTAATTAATAGAATTAAGTGCTTAGCTAAAAGGTTTTCAGGAGCCTAAGTTATATAGCGCGTTCTCTACCGCACTTCCAGCATAATTCAAACGCGGGAGCATTATCTTCAGAGCAATGCTCACAAAACCATGAAGTCGCTTTGGGGTCGCCGTGTACCGCTTCTTCAATGATTTTTTCTGCTTGCTCATAATCCCTTTCTTTCGAGACCCAAAGCTCAGCCCACACCTCTGTCGGAGGTGTTTCACCCGCTGTCGATGTCAGGCCATCATTCCGAACTTCGCAATTGATATTATGATTACCCAGGATGTTGCGAAGGTTGAAGACTAATAATGAGTTTGAATGCGAAAAAATGCGTTTCATCAAACATGTACTCAGCTTATTTCTTGATTAAAGATATCAATAATGACGCTTCTCATCCATTGGTGTGCTTTATCCTGGCTGTAATTGCTGTGCCAGTATAAATGCCAATCTACATCAGGTAATTCAAAGGGCAAGTCGTAGATCGCTAGTTTGTGATCTTTCGCCAGGGTTTCAGGGATTGTTAGCAGCATATTGGTCTGTGCCGCGATTGGTGGAGCAGCCCTAGAGTGCTGGACTCGTAAGCGAATATCCCGTTGTAGGCCCTGTCGATTCAAGTGCAGGTCAATATAGCCCTGACCCCGTCGGCGGCTGGATATATGAATGTGCGGCGAAGAAAGGTATTGCTCGAGTGTTAGGCTTTTACCGTCTAGCGATGGGTGATCGTGGCTAGCGACACAGACAAAACGGTCTTGGGCGAGAGACTCATTCACAAGTTGTGGATCGTTAACCAAAGGAACGTCGAGCGCAAAATCTAACTGCCCCGTGGCAAACTCTCTCGATAGTTCTGAACGTGCGACAGGAAAGCTCTCAATTGAAATGCCGGGTGCATGTTCTTGCAAATAAGACATCAATATTGGCAGCAGGTAAGACTCAGAGGTGTCGTTCATCGCGAACGAGAACTTCTTATCAGAGGTTTCCGGATTAAAGTCATCATGCTCGGTGATGCTGCTCTCCAGCCCGGCCAGGGCCGCACGTACTCTGGATATTATGTTGTCAGCCAATGGTGTAGGTACCATGTGACCTGATTGTCTTACAAATAGTGGGTCATCAAAAACACGGCGTAGACGACTTAGCGAGTTACTGACAGCGGGTTGAGTGATATGAAGGGACTCAGCAGCCTTAGTCAGATTTCGTTCTCGGTAAATTACATCAAAAACAATGAACAGGTTTAGGTCAATTTTTTGAAGCTGCATAGATTATTAAACTCAAACAAGAAGTTGTTGTTCAGGCATGTATTTAAGCAGCTATAGGTGATGATGTCACTAAAGCACCTTCAGGCTAAATTAGCCTGAAGGTGCGAATCAATCTAGCTAGCACTTTAAGGCGCGCAGCTGTCGCCTCTTGTCCCATTAACGTAGTTCCAGCAGTAAAGTAGTGTACCATCTTCGTTCCATCGTTTTAGCGTGCCATGGTAACTGCCATTCGCGAAGTGCGCTTCAAATTCCTTATTCCCATTTTCATACCAATCGCTTGAGAGGCCGTGTTTCTCGCCATCAGCATAATAGTCTTCGGATTCTTTTTGACCACTTTCATACCAACTTGTCTGGGCTCCGCAGTATTCGCCGTTGTAAGTATAATTTTGTGACATTCTGATGCCATTGTCATACCAGGCTTCGGACAGACCATGAGAATTTCCCTCCTTATAATAGCCTTGAGAAGAGATCTGCCCATTTTCATGCCAATATCGACTTAATCCATGCAGCTGGGCATTGACGTAGAACTGCTCTCGGTCAAGTATTCCCGGGTCTTCATAGTAGTTTGCGCCATGACCGTATGAGCAAGAAGTATACGAGTTGGGATCACTTTCATTGGCCATCGTAATAGCCTGATTAAAAGTATTCGAGCTGCCGAGTTCGATATCGTAGGTGGATGGGCAACTAGGGCTATTGGATTGAGGAATATCAGCAATAGGGCAGGTCGAATGAGTAAATTCAGATTCTTCTGATGCATAGTCCTGGCCATAAACCCTTTGTATTACATAAGCGGTCACCGTGGTGCCATCAGAAACCGAAATCGGTGCCGAGTAGTTGTATTCTGGCGCTGATCCATTCAACACATAGCGGATATCTGGTAGGCCTTGTGCTTGAGTCATTGCTAGTTCTAATTGACCAAACTCATTCATACCGTTGGATATAAATTCTACTTTTTCCGGGATAAACGTAAGCGCTACTTCGTTACTTCGAATACCTTCGGTATTTTCGATATAAACGCTAATTGGACCCACCTCCATATTTTCGTGCGAAGGTAATCTTAACGCTAAGCTTCCCTGAGACAGAGAATGAATTGCAGCGTGGACAATGCTACCCGTATGCGTCCTGAAGTAGACGGTGTAGTCGTCGATGTTAGTTGTCATGCCTGAAACACTTAAGATCAGCTCATCGTTACCTTGAACCCGTTCTTGGTCGATTGAAGTAATAACCATAGCGCCCACTTGAATCGTAAAACTGGCTTGATCACTTACAGGTGGAACGGTAATTTCATAGACATTGTTCATGCCTATTAGATTGCGACTGGTATAGATATGATCAATTGAAACTTCAATTGTATCGACGTTGCTGTCGGCATTTAGCCATTGACCGAATACTTCGAATTTAATTTCCGTTCCTGGGTCGTTGGTGTTCAGCGCATTAGAAGGATAAAACTTGGCGCTATCAACAAGTTCACCTTCACCGTTCTTAGCGCTTAGAACGATTTCCGGAATATGTCGGCCATCTACATGATCTAGTGTTTTTAAGCCAAAGCCGCTTAGGGTGACTTCTTCTGTTTCAATAACACCACCATCACGACGGCTAATGGCTAAAGGCGTCATGCTAAGCAGATCAATCGGGAAATTAACAGTCGCCGAAACGGTGCTTGGAATATGCCTCGCATCATTTACTACGGCAAGCATATCTGCAGCCCAAATGGCAATGGTTGCCTTGAGCGATATCAGTGTGAGCCCCATTTTCGCAAACTGTTCTGAATTAACTTGTAATGCTGCGTTAGCTGTTAAGCTAAGAATTTCATTTATGACGGGGTTTGGCCAAGATCCCGCAATAGGGTTTGTAGGATTCAGCCCCGATGTCATTTCGTCTAAGACGATGCCTAAGGCTTCAAGAAGCTCCCATTGATATAGGGCGGGCGCGGCTTTATCAAACAAGCCAGAATTATAGAGCACGCCAAAAACAGGTTGGATAGCAACGTCCTTAACGCTAAACACCGTATTGATGCTTGGAAGGAGTACCTTCGAATATATCGTTCTTAGTTGAAGTGCAAAGGTGGTACTTTCGGTGTAGCCATCGAACTCGATGCCTGTAATTCCTGCGGTGACAAAATCTACCACCACATCGCGATGCTCAACTTCGAAGGATTGTTCATTAGATTGATAGGCACCCCAGAATCCTTGCTGCGGATCGAGCAAGTGTTCATCAAAAGCTTTACTAATAATGCCTACGGGTAAGTCGGCACTATACCATTCCCCACCGGACACCAGATCAAAAATCCTGGGGCGAACATAGAGGCTCGTATCATTGTCCAGGGTTATGTACGAGGCAATACGATTGTTTTCTTTTTCTGGTTTAACAGACAAGCCCAGCAGAGTATGGGCTGGGTCGTCATAGACTACGTGCAGATCCATATCGCTTGGGCCATCGTAAGAAGTCGAGCGATAGTTTGTGTTTGTGTTTGTGCTTGTGCGTGAGATGGCCAGTTCAATATCCTGCGTTGGCATTAAGGCTTTAAGGGCATCCAGACTGCTCTGCACTGCGCCAAGATAGATCTCGTCATAGACATTGTTCAAATTGTGGAGGTGCAAAGTATAAGGGTCCGCTTCGATCATTGTTTCAAATTTATCAATAAACGCTAGGGAGTTGTTTCTAACGCTTTGTTTGACTTCGCTTGCGCTTCCTGCGTTTAGTAAAAGCTCCTGAGGGATTGCTTGCATGACCAGGGAGATTGCGGTTCCTTCGCTGTCGATACGAGTATTTTCCTCTCCGGGTAATAGGGTAGAAAGCATGTAGACGCTTGGCCATTCATCACTTTCTCTTTGCGGAAGCATTAGATACGCATTGGCTGGTGATTCGCCTAGAGTAGGGAGTGACACTCTTTGTTTAGAGTCAACAGGGTATGAGGCGTCATCAACTTCTATTGAGAGCTTATCTTCTTGAAGAGGTGAGCTCTCAGGCAACTCAATGACCCCGGAGATATCTGTTTCATCTCCTGGTGTTGTACCTGAAGAGTTACTTGAGCCGCCATTACAGCCTGCAATCGATAGGCTTAGTGCTAAGGCTAAGAAAACCTTAAAGCTCAACCCTAGGCAGTTGAATAGGAATTTCTGCATTGAATATCTCCAAATAAAACTCTTTATTAGTAAATCCTAATATAAATAATGGAGTGTTGAGTTGATCTGGGTCTAGACAAGTGAATAAGTTGTAAGTATCACTGATAGTTATATTTATAAATAAAGTAAATAAACTTCAATGATGTTTTCTTTGCTGCCTATAATGCCTTCATCCAAGATAAGTTGGCTTGATGTCAATATGCTCAACAACAAAGGTGAAATATGAATTTCGAATACTCGCAGAAGGTACTAGATCTGACTCAGGAAGTGGCAAGTTTTCTGGAAAAATATTTGTACCCAATTGAGCAAGAGATAAAAGAGACTATCGAAAATGCCGAAGATAGGTGGCAGATTCCTCAGCAAATTGAAGACTTAAAAGCGCTCGCAAAAGAGCAGGGCTTATGGAATTTGTTTTTGCCTGATAGTGATTATGGCTACGGTTTAAGCAACCTGGAATATGCGCCTCTGGCTGAAGTCATGGGGCGGACACGTTTTGCCAGTGAAATATTTAATTGCAGCGCCCCCGACACAGGCAATATGGAAGTACTCGTTCGTTATGGTACTGAAGCGCAAAAAGAAAAATGGCTACAACCTTTGCTTGAAGGCGAGATTCGCTCTGCTTTTGCCATGACTGAGCCCGATGTAGCCTCCTCTGATGCAACAAATATTCAGACTCTTATTACGCGTGACGGCGAAGACTACGTCATTAATGGTCGTAAATGGTATATCTCGGGTGCGTGTGATCCGCGTTGCGAAATACTCATCGTGATGGGCAAAACAGACCCGGACAACGAAAATCGTCACCTACAACAATCAATGATACTCGTACCGATGAACACGCCGGGTGTCACCGTCGTTCGACCGATGCAAGTATTCGGTAATGACGATGCGCCAGAAGGTCACGCAGAAATTTTATTCGAAAATGTGCGTGTACCTGCCGAGAATATACTGCTAGGTGAGGGGCGTGGATTTGAAATTGCTCAAGGGCGTTTAGGCCCCGGTAGAATTCACCACTGCATGCGTTTAATCGGAGCCGCACAGCGTGCACTTGAGTTAATGTGTGTCAGAGCTGAAGAACGTGTCGTATTTGGTAAGCCACTGAGCAAGCAGGGTTCGGTGCGTGAAGACATTGCCAAGTCCTACTGCGAGATCGAACAAGCGCGCTTGCTTACCTTAAAAGCGGCTGCAAAAATGGACTCACACGGCAACAAAGGGGCAAAAGACCTGATCGCCATGATCAAGATCGTTGCGCCACAAATGGCCTGTACGGTAATTGATCGAGCGATTCAGATACATGGCGCAGCAGGTTTAAGCCAAGACTTCTTCTTATCTGATGCATATCAAATGGCACGTATTATTCGTCTAGCGGATGGGCCAGATCAGGTTCATATGATGCAGCTTGGTCGTGGTGTCTCAGCAGGGTATTCTGCAATGCAAATGATGAAGATGCGTAAGGCTTAGGAGAAGGTATGTCGGATATAAAAACAAATGTTGATGAGCTCGATGTTGTTAAGCTAGCTGCTTACCTTGCAGACAATATCGAAGGCTTTTCTGGGCCGATTAAAGCAACAAAATTTGAGGGGGGGCAGTCAAACCCGACTTTCAAGCTGTCTTCTCCTTCGGGGGACTTTGTTCTAAGAAGGCAGCCTCCAGGCAAACTGCTCAAATCTGCTCATGCAGTCGACAGAGAGTTTCGAGTCTATCAAGCGCTAGCAGATTCTGACGTACCGGTGCCTCGCATGTATCACCTATGTGAAGACCGGGAAATTATCGGCTCCATGTTCTACGTAATGGAGTATTGCGCAGGCAGTATCTTCTGGGATGCCGCCTTGCCAGAACTAGCGTCAAATGAAATGCGAAGCGCCGCATACGAGCAAATGGGCGATGTACTAGCTGCGATTCATAGTGTCGATTTAGACAGTGCAGGATTGAGTGATTATGGCAAGCCAGGGAACTATTTTGAGCGCCAACTATCTCGCTGGAGTCAGCAATATAAAGCATCTGAAATTAAGCCGATTCCAGCAATGGATCAATTGATCGCATGGTTAGAAGAAAATCTGCCCGAAGATGACGGCCGTGTTTCCTTAGTTCACGGTGACTATCGCCTCGACAATATGATGTTTTCAAGTGCCGCTTTGCAGTCTGGTGAAGTTAGTATTTTGGCCGTATTAGATTGGGAGTTGTCTACATTGGGTCATCCTTTTGCAGACTTGGCATACCAATGTATGCAGTTGCGTATGCCTGCTAGCGGCGGGCAAAAGAAGCCGGGTCAAATGAGTGGGTTAGCAGGTATTGATCGCACAAGCCTAGGTATTCCAACTGAAAAAGAATATGTTGCACGATATTGCAAACGTATGGGAATCGACAAGATTGATCACTGGGCATTCTATCTAGCCTTTAGCTTCTTCCGTTTA
>NZ_LWGA01000345.1:0-532 GCF_001635235.1 Oleiphilus sp. HI0117
AAGATATACCTGAGTACACTCCTAGCTACGATGCGAGGTCGACAGCCTTGTCTTGGGGCACGCGAGAAATCTTAGAGCAGCTTGATGTCTGGACAGATATTGAGCCTTCGGTATGTGCCATCGAACAGGTTCATGTATCAGAAAAAGGCTGCTTTGGAACCACCCGGATGCATGCAGCAGAGTATGGACAGGAAGCCTTAGGTTATGTGGTGCCGAATCAGTGCTTGGGCCAGAGTTTGTTAAGCAAGGTGTATGAGAGATCACTACCTTTTTATAGTGGTGTGAAGGTTTCTCATATATCTCAAGGCAAAGACTTCCATCAAGTGCACTTAAGCTCGATTGAGCAGCCTGAACAGCAGAAAGTGCTAAACACTCGCTTGATGGTGATTGCAGATGGTACGGAGTCGAGCACTGCGAAGCTATTAGGCATTGCTTATCAAGTGGAAAAATATTCTCAGCATGCCTTGGTGGCTAACGTCAGTACTGCATTGCCAAATGAAGGTGTTGCGTTTGAGCGCTTCACTAAGAAAGG
>NZ_LWGA01000346.1:0-355 GCF_001635235.1 Oleiphilus sp. HI0117
CGTGGTAAGCTTATGCAGGGAGCGGTTCCTCTAGGTGAGGGCGGTATGGTTGCTCTTTTGGGGCTTGATGATGATAAAGCTAAAGAGGCTTGTAAAGAGGCAGCCCAAGGGCAAGTTGTTGCGCCGGCAAACTTTAACTCTCCTGGTCAGATCGTCATATCGGGTGCGACCGATGCGCTGGACCGGGCGATGGCTATCGCAAAAGAAAAAGGCGCTCGTCGTACTGCGAAGCTTCCTGTAAGTGTTCCTTGCCATTGTGACTTGTTACAGCCTGCAGGTGAAGAGTTGGCAAATGCAATGTCGAAACTGACATTTAAAGAACCCGGTATTCCTATTGTGCAAAATGTGAATGCTC
>NZ_LWGA01000347.1:0-246 GCF_001635235.1 Oleiphilus sp. HI0117
TTCGGATACAACCTCATCTAACCGGCTGTTTAGCTGTAAACCTTCACGTCCAAACCTTGATACCACTTTTGCCGAATCAACTGTCTTGTCGGCGATTTTAAGAAGATCGGCGTCAGACTCGTTTTTTACGAACGGTAACAGCCATGCTGGGGCATTTGTTTCTGTCACTTCTCCGCTAGCAAGCTTTGAAAGCCAAAGAGTTACAGTAGATTCTTTTAAAAACATCAAGTATCCGCAGAATTAGAA
>NZ_LWGA01000348.1:0-365 GCF_001635235.1 Oleiphilus sp. HI0117
CAACCCTGTTAACAATAAAAAGATATCTCACAGTTATTATCTTAGCCCCACAAATAAAAAAACCCCAGCACAAGCCGGGGTTTCTATAGTAGTACTACTGGCTTCCTAGCCTAAGAACTTGATCATAACGCCCGCAGCAACTGCAGAACCGATAACACCTGCTACGTTTGGCCCCATCGCATGCATCAACAAGAAATTCTGAGGATTATTATCCAGACCAACCTTATTCGATACACGAGCAGCCATTGGAACAGCTGATACACCAGCAGATCCAATCAGAGGGTTAACTTTGTTAGTACTAAATACGTTCATCAACTTAGCCATGATTACACCAGTACCGGTACCTACTGCAAATGCAGCCATAC
>NZ_LWGA01000349.1:0-590 GCF_001635235.1 Oleiphilus sp. HI0117
GTGGCATTGAAATCTTCAGGGTTCTTCATCAACGCATGGAACCAAGTAAACATCTAATTGATATCCTAGATCAAGATTAAGCTCTTNGCCGCCAATGAATTTGATGTAACTTTTTGAGACATCTAATCGGAATTTTCTTCACTAGTGCCAATGAGTCCGCATTTAAGACCCTGACAACTCAAATAGGGTGCGCCGTGCGCACCGATAAACCCCGCGACTCAAACAAACAGTAATGGGGGGGCGGCCAAAGCAATTTCCCTAACCTGTAGGCAGAGCCTTCCACGGCTCGCAAGCGGGCTAGCACGGGGCAGATTCATGCGAGGGGTTGAACCCTCTGCCTACTAAGACGAGGTATCAAACTCCGCTGGTGCGCACGGCACACCCTATTGATATCGAAGAGTCCGAACTTGGCATATTCGCACTTTATTCGTAGGTCGGGCTTCAGCCCGACGCGGTGCTTACAATACCTATTAACTACCTCATTGGCACCGATCTGTCGGGTTGAAACCCGACCTACAAGGTACGTACTAGGGGCCGAATTTGGCACTTTAACGACTAAGTAATGCGCAGGAGTCGTGCGCTTTAGTCGA
>NZ_LWGA01000350.1:0-544 GCF_001635235.1 Oleiphilus sp. HI0117
GTCCGGTATATCTGCAGGCTTATTCCTACTCTGCTTCATCTTATTTGCCGCGCCTCTGATTGAACAGATCCCCGTTGCTGCACTAGTCGGCGTTATGTTCATCGTTGTCATCGGTACCTTTGAATGGTCCAGCTTCCGAATTNTTCGAAAAGTTCCCCGCTCTGACGCTTTTGTATTAATCCTGGTATCTGGTGTCACAGTGGCAACAGACTTGGCAATTGCAGTAATCGTAGGTGTAATTGTTTCCGCGCTCGTCTTTGCCTGGGAACACGCGAAGCATGTGTATATTCACGAGAAAGAGAATGAAGAAGGTTCAACGGTCTACGAAGTAGAAGGCCCCCTGTTCTTTGGTTCAATTGCGAACTTCCTAGAGCAATTTGATGTTCAAGCGGGCAACGACGACATTATTATCGACTTCGCTCAATCCAGAGTATACGACCACTCAGGCATTGAGGCGATCGACACACTAGCCGAGCGCTACCTGAACGCAAACAAGACTTTACACATTCGCCATCTAAGCCCGGAATGTAGAAGCTTGCTTAAA
>NZ_LWGA01000351.1:0-675 GCF_001635235.1 Oleiphilus sp. HI0117
TAAGTGGGCTAAGAACACCTTATTAAACAAAAAACCGTTAACCAGATAACATTTTAGTATGCTTATACTAAATTTTATCACTATATTCCAACACCTAATGTTGTTTTTAAAACATTACAACCTCTTTTCATACACACATGGAGTTTTATTAAACGTATGAACCTACACCTTAAAACATTATCTTTATTGCTTCCGCTTACCCTACTGACTGCCTGTAAGAATGAAATCACACCAGAATGGGAGCAATATTACTCTCATGCCAGTAGCAATGAATCTCGAGTTGAGTGGCTATCAAATGTCGCCGTCGATGGTTATGGAGAAATAATCAGCGGCGGATCAACGATCCGAACAGGCACGGACCGCCAACAAAATATTTTGCTGGTTAAGCGAAGCAGTGATGGTGAATTAATCTGGTCAACCGATATTGACCTTGCGAAAGGCAACTATCGAAGTGACGATAAGATAACTGATCTCACCCTAGATAGTGACGGTAACAGCTATGCCATTGGTGTTAGCTATATTGTCGAAAATGACATTCAACGCTATGGCTCTTTCCTCGTTAAAGTAGATACTTATGGAGAACTAGTGTGGTCTATTGAGCTATCTAAACACGATGATGCGCGCGATCTAGAGATCCATCAAGACCAGTTATATGTTACAGGTTTTGCCACCCAA
>NZ_LWGA01000352.1:0-330 GCF_001635235.1 Oleiphilus sp. HI0117
ATTAAACGTATGAACCTACACCTTAAAACATTATCTTTATTGCTTCCGCTTACCCTACTGACTGCCTGTAAGAATGAAATCACACCAGAATGGGAGCAATATTACTCTCATGCCAGTAGCAATGAATCTCGAGTTGAGTGGCTATCAAATGTCGCCGTCGATGGTTATGGAGAAATAATCAGCGGCGGATCAACGATCCGAACAGGCACGGACCGCCAACAAAATATTTTGCTGGTTAAGCGAAGCAGTGATGGTGAATTAATCTGGTCAACCGATATTGACCTTGCGAAAGGCAACTATCGAAGTGACGATAAGATAACTGATCTCACC
>NZ_LWGA01000353.1:0-436 GCF_001635235.1 Oleiphilus sp. HI0117
GTCGATATTGTTGCCAATCAGGTTATCGGCGTCGAAGCGAGAAAGCTCTGCTTTCAAGTCGCTTTCCGCAGTTTTCATCATTTCTTGTACTGATTCATTCATATAAATGATATTGAACTCAGCGTCGGCCATCATGACGTTGGTGCTACACACATCTAGCGCTAGTTTGATTCGCGTATTGTCTGCTGCCAACTGAGCTTCAGCCTGTTCCTTGGCTAGCTGCGCGGTTTGATCATCCCACTCGACGACGGTGCCGAGTCGTTGGTGTTCATCATCAAAGATTGGTGTGGCTATCAAACTGAATGTTCGAGTGCCAACTTGGATTTTTCCGTTATATTGAGTTTGCAAGCCTTCTAGCATACTCCGTTGGTGAGCCGGATTTTTATGGAAGACATCAATACTCTCTCCCATAAGTGCTTGAGCATTAAAGTTGGGA
>NZ_LWGA01000354.1:0-478 GCF_001635235.1 Oleiphilus sp. HI0117
GATAGTTGATTAAATCGAGCGCTTTCCCCGCATGACGTGTACGCAATCTTCGCTCATCTTCATCAACCCAGCATGCTATCTGCTGGTACACGCGGTCAGAGTGCGCCAATGGAATATGTGGCAGGCCTTCAAAGTGAGCGTTTTGGCTATGTGTTGGCGCAGAGCCCGGGTTAGCACTACCCTGTCTGACCAAGCTATCCCCCATCACTCTGCTAATAAAGCTATCTTCATTCTTTCCAACACTACCACTAATAAAGTAATGACGAGCCTGATCATAGAAACTCGCACATGACGACTCAATTTCTTCAGATGGAGCAAAAAACTTCAAGCCATGCTTTAAATCTTGAATACCTTCACTCCGCCGATCAATCCAATCAGCCCAATGGCTAATGTAATCCCGAGGAAAGTGTCGAACGATTTCACCGCTAAAGTGGCCAAACTTTTCAAGCGGTGAGCCTTCGTGCGGTGTACCCAAGTA
>NZ_LWGA01000355.1:0-7571 GCF_001635235.1 Oleiphilus sp. HI0117
ATGCTTAGAAGCCAGCATGTGATCGCTGTTTCTAAGTTTGTACAACAGCATATAGAAGAGGTCTACCCCACCTTCAACACTAAGACCAAGCTGATTTTTCGCGGCATCGACCTGGATAGGTTTGAGCTGGAAGAAGCTCAGCTCGCTGCGAAACAGCTCAAGACAGCATGGTCAGTCCCTGAGGGGAAAAACATTATCATGCTGCCTGGAAGGCTAACTCGAATTAAAGGCCATCAAGTACTAATAGAAGCACTGGCTAAATTGCCCCATCGTAACTTTTACTGCTTGTTCGTTGGCGACGAGCCTGGAAAAGATGCATATAAACAAGAACTGGAAGCCTTGATCGCTGAAAAAGGTTTGCAAGCTCACGTCAAGTTAACCGGAAACTTCGACAACATGCCAGCAGCCTATGCGCTGGCTGATCTGGTAATTTCAGCCTCCGTCAAGCCGGAATCCTTCGGTCGTACTGCCTGCGAAGCTCAAGTGATGCAACGCATGGTAGTTGCTACAAACCACGGAGGTAGTCAGGAGACAATCTCCCCTCCCTATAAAAGCCTGATGTGTAAACCTCGCGACTCCAGTTCTATGGCGGCGGCTATTGAACGAGCCCTGGCATACAGTAAAGACGAACGCACAAGGCAAGGCATTGAAGCGGCAGCCTTCGTCAAAGAAAACTTCTCTCTTTCACAAATGTGCCGAGACACCATCGCCCTGTATGAATTAGAATTGTCTTAGCTAGAACGCCACCCAAACGATTCAAGGAACTTGAAATCATGCCGAATATAGAGTCCTCTCAAAACGGCCAGCATTATTGGCTCTATGATAGTGAATGTTTTTCGGACATATCCAGCGAGCTCTTTGAATCAGGCTATTGGAAAAAGCTCAATGCCGTTAATGGACAAGAGTCTGGACGTGGAACAACCTGGTTTATCCAACACAAGTCTCATTCACTGGTGTTAAGACATTATCTGCGCGGCGGCATGATGAGTAAAATCAGCAACGACCACTACCTTTTTAAAGGCTGGCAAAAGAGTCGTTCTGTCAGTGAGTTCAATATCTTGAGTTTACTCAATCAACAAAACTTGCCGGTTCCCAAGCCTGCTGCCGCACAGGTAGTCAAAAGAGGCCTATATTATCAGGCAGACTTACTGACACACCGCATTCCTAATGCACAAGACTTACTGCAAGTACTCAAACAAGTACAAAGCAAAGACTTCTATTTCACATTAGGCGCTTTAATCGCAAGATTCCACAAAGCGGGTGTTTATCATGCTGACCTGAACATTCAAAACATTTTGCAAGATGAAGAGGGCTTATTTTGGCTCATCGACTTTGATCGCGCCAAAATGTTAAAGCCAAAGCATGCCTGGAAAAGCAGTAATCTGAAGCGCTTAAAACGCAGCTTTGAAAAGGAAGTAACAAGGCATGGGATAAAGTGGACTCACAATGACTGGAATTATTTGATTGAAGGCTATTCTCAATAGCAGCGTTAAACCAATCTATGGGTTAAGCTTACTATAAGCCTTACGCCCGTCTATCGTCATCCCTTTAAAGCGTTTGTACTCCCATTGGTATTGTTCGGGATGACTTTCGATACATGCTTCAACTGAGCGATTCAATGCCGCGACGGATGTAGCGATATCGTCACTATATATCTCAGGATCAGCTGGTTTGAACACCATATCAAAACCATCCCCTTTGGGACGGCGAATCGCACACAAGCTCACGACTTCACAGCCAGTGCGGCCAATCAAGCGAGATACAAGCTTTACCGTATTAGCCTCTATTCCCATAAAAGGAGCATTAACACCGCCCGTTCCGCCTGGCACCTGGTCTGGCAGAATACCAACCATCCCCTGATCCGAGAGGATAGAAAACAAACGAATAACGCCCCGCCTATTGGTTGGCACTAACTCAGAACCATGACGACCTCGCACCGAAGACATATATTCTTCCAAGGCTTTTATTTTAGGCGGTTTGTATAGAGCAGCCATCGGTCGAAGCGTTGATAAATACAAACCAACTAGCTCCCAATTTCCATGATGAGGCGCCAATACAATCGCTCCTTTACCCTTTTCAAATATCGCGTCAAGGTGCTCTTTACCTTCAACCGAGCGAATTAAATTCAAAGTCTTTTCAGTGGGCCATTCCCACATCACTCCAAATTCGGCAAATAACATACCGGTTTCAAGTAGACTGCGCCGTGTTAGCTCTCTCTGGTCGCTTTCTGATAGCTCGGGATAACAATGCGAGATATTTTCTTTGGTGACACGTGTGGTCTCGGAGTCGCCCATCCATAGAATCCGACCAATAAAACGACCGAGAGCCTGGGCTTTGCTTAAACCAAGGCTCGCTAAGAATTTAAGGATATAGACTACTAATTTGGCTCTAAAAGCTTCCATTATTCACTACTTGATAATTAATCACGGTGCTAATTTTAGAGCATTAAGCCAGGAAAATCTTGCTTAAATATCACTAGGCCACGAAGACTTTTTGCCAAATCTCCGTTACCTTGCTGCATGTTTCAGCATAATCAGCGATCGTTGTTTTATCCGCCTCATCAGCCAAGCTATTTCGATGCAAACCAGAACGCAGCTCCCGATAGGATGCACTCAGTACGGATAAATCAATGCCTTCAAAACAATCCAGCTTCTCTAAAACCTCTAATATGCGAATATTATCGGTCCAGTCCATCAAGCTAGAATCTTGGTGCGCGAAGTTCAACACGCCAAACTGGGTGATAAATTCGATATCCACCAGACCACCATCACCTTGCTTGATACTTCCCGCTTTGGCGGCAGCCTTCATTTTTTCGCGCATAGCTTTAACTTCTGCCCTAAGCTCAGCTTCATCTCTGGGTGCTGCCAGTATGTCTCGTCGAACCAGATTAAAATTTTCGATAAGCTTTGGGTCACCCGCAATACCACGCGCCCTAACTAAAGCTTGATGTTCCCATGTCCAAGCATCATTTTGCTGATACTTTTTGAACGCAGCTAGCGACGACACCAACATTCCAGAATTGCCCGAGGGACGCAAACGCATGTCTGACTCATACAGCATTCCTTGCGTTGTCTGAGCTGACAGAATATGAATTATTCTCTGCCCTAGACGCATATAAAATACCTGATTATCAATCGACTTTGGCCCCGATGTCACGCCATAGTCATCAGCGTCATAGAGAAAGACCATATCCAGGTCAGAGCTATAACCTAACTCCAAGCCACCTAGCTTCCCGTAACCAATTGCGGCAAAACCTTCGCCAGCAATCCCTTTCTCGTCACTGCTTAAACCACTTGGCACACCGTGTTTAACGACTAGATTATGCCATGCGATGGCTAAAGACTCTTCCAGAAGGACTTCGGCCAACCATGTTAAGTAATCACTTACTTTCATTAAAGGCAAGTGTCCACCTAACTCCGATGCAGCCACACGCAACATATGAGATTGTTTGAAAGTTCGTAGGCAGTTCATTTGAGTTTCCAGATCATCCTCTGGAATTCTCAACATTTGCTGCCTTAGCTCATCTTGTAATTGCTCTCGATTCGGTGGATGGAATAGACTTCGGGCATCCAGCAACTCATCAAGAATAACCGGACTTTTAGCAATATGTTCAGACACCCACGGGCTTTCTGAACATAAGCGGCACAACTGCTTAAGCGCTCCTGTATTCTCATACAATAGAACAAAGTAAACTGAGCGACCCAGTATCGAACTAACAAGCCCCAGCATGCGCGCCAATGTAAGCGACGGCTTATTGGTTTCAGCAGCTTCATCCAGCAATAGGGGCAGAAAAGTCTCAAAACGCTGCCGTGCTTCTGGTGACATCAAGGTAAACAAGCGATGCTCTCGTAACTGTTCCAAATCACTAACACTCTGTGCAGGCGACTCATAACCTGCCTCTTGGAACATTGGCTGCAAAAGCTGTGAACGCTCTTCAGCCAGCCAAGCTGCCAACCAAGCCCTTCCTGCTTCCTCCTGATCACCATCTTCTTCAGGGTCATGCAGAAAATCGGCAAAGCATTGACTCACCGCTGAACGATGCTCATTCAGCTCTGCCTCTAAACTTGGCCAGTCTGAATAGCTCATCGACCAAGCAATACGCTGACGGCTCTCTTCTGATTCTGGAATTAACTGGGTTTGTTGGTCTGCCAAGCCTTGTATCGCATGCTCCAAATTACGCAATAGTCGATAGGCAAGTAATAAAGTATCGACCCATTCCGAGGGTAAATATTCATTTTCTTGCAATGTACGATAAACGCTTACCAAGCCCTGCTGCTGGAGGCGTTCGTCTCGGCCACCATGAATCAATTGGCAGGCCTGGGCAATAAATTCGATCTCTCGAATGCCGCCATCACCCAGCTTAATATTTTGCTCTCCACCTTTGCGGTGCATTTCAGCCATAATCATACGCTTCATATCGCGCAAGGCTTGCACAGAGGTAAAATCAGCATACTTGCGGTAAACAAAAGGGCTAATAATATCCATTAAGGCCGCGCTGGCTTCAGGGTTTGCGTCGGCATTAACGATACGCGCCTTGATCATGGCATAACGTTCCCACTCCCGTCCCTGGTTGTGATAGTAGTCTTCAAAGGAAGCGAAGTTCATCGCCAATGCGCCACTATCACCATAAGGCCGCAAGCGCATATCGACACGGAATACGAAACCCTCAGAGGTCATGGCATCCAAAGCATTGATGAGCCTTTGCCCCAGGCGCGTGAAGAAGAGCTGGTTTTCAATTGGCTTTTTGGCGTGATCGGTCTCACCAGATTCAGGATAGGCAAAAATCAGGTCGATATCGGAAGATACATTTAATTCATAAGCGCCATGTTTGCCCATCGCCAACACCAGCATGTGCTGAGGGATAGGTGCACCGCCCTCTTTTGCTCTAGAAAAAGGGGTGCCATAACGCTCGCAAAGCTGTTTGTATAAGACATCCAAAGCAACTTCAACCGCTGCATCGGCCAAAGCACTTACGTCCGAAAGTGTTTCTTCCAGCTCTACCAAGCTTAAGAGATCGCGCCACATAAGCCGCGTCATTTCATAGCGACGAAATACTCGCAGAACTGACATCAATTCAGCTTCATCATTGACTGCTTTACAGCGTGAACTTAAATCGCGCTTATATTGCCCTTCCAACTTTGAAGTAAACAGTGCTGAATCGCTGCCCGACCACTCATGCAACCATTCAGGGTACTTTAAACTGGACTCTCTAACATAGTCGCTGCGCGACCATACATCCAAAATGCTCTGAATAAAGTCTTTTGACCAAGGGCATTCGAGCGTTTCCCAGCGAATATCTTCCAAACATGCTTCGCCAACATAATAAGCACTCAACTCTTGCCAGGCGTTACGTAGACTTGCTTGAATAAACCCCGGAAACTGATTAATTACATTCTCAACTTGGGTACCGATTGCGATGTTAGCACTGCTCATATAGATAGCTCTCAATTTTCGATATTGTTATCTGAGAAAAGTAACGCAGCGAGCATGTCAGCTCAATGCGCTTGATCAAGTATGTCTGAAATACTTAGCTCGCTGCCAATAAAGAATAGCCTCTCTCGGCTTTACTCGTGTCAGACGCTTTCAAGTGAATAGCTTGCCCCAATACGGCTGCCAAACTTTTTAGCGCTTCAACCTCACCCGACATTAGCTCTAGCTCAATTTCTTTGATTGGCAGACACTTACCTTTTGACAACACCTCGCCCTGGTCAAAAGCTAATTCAATTTCGCTACCCTGCCATTCAATTAATACCTGATGCCTAACAAAGTTCGTCTCAAACACCGCATTTAAACTTTCCAAATTCATTCCTTCCGGCCAAACATCCAAGCCCTCTAGAAGTGAAATATCTAGCTTGTTATCCGCCAATTCCCATTCCCATTCACCACGTTCACTTAGACCGCTTACCGACTTCCCCTTGGTCTTCAAGGTTTGAATAAAAGCATCGCCTTTTTTCCGAACCCGCAAAGCCATTCGATGCTGGTTCAATATCTTATCAGGCGTATCATAGTAAATATTCTGCAAAGGCTTTCGCTGCAACTCAAGCACAAACCCCTGATTGCTCAAACACGCTTCCAAGCTCTCAAGCACAGCAAGACTTTCACCCACAACACTAAGTTTTAGTTCAATTTCTTTCGGCACAAAACACCTTATCGTTTGATTTACATAAATTTCAGGCAAAAAAAAGCCGGTGAAAGTCACCGGCTTTTTAGAGCTTAGTTCTAAACTTACAACTTAGAAGCTGTAGTTAGCGCCGATAGCTAGTACGTCAACATCCGCACCATCAACACCACCAAGGTCAGTAGACGTTGTGTATTCTAGAGCTACAAACAAATGATCTGTTACATTATGAAGAGCTTGAAGCGCAATTGTCGCTTCGTCTTCTGCACCATCATAAGACTTCATACCATAACCTAGAGCAAACTGGTTCTGACCCATTGTGTACATGCCCTGCAAACCAATGTAATCAACTGTATCTGACATGCTTTCGTAACCAAGCATTACAGTAATATCATCCATTGAGTAAGTAGCACCTAAACCAATAGTATCTTCTGCTTCAACACCAGCTTCTTCGCGACCCATAGAGTATGCAAAAGCAAGTTCAAGGTTATCCATAGCGTATTTAGCAGCTAAAGCACCAGCGAATACAGAGCTGCTTTCAACTGGCAAAGTTACACCAACAGTTAAACCGTCAGCAATCTCAGGAGAAACATATTGTAGGTTCTCAACTTCGCTATCTGCAGCCAATTCGCCTTCTAAGCCAACAAACTCAGAAGTGTCTGTTACGTCTACCCACTCATATACTGTGTCATCAACACCGTATTGAACAGAACCGAAGTCACCTTTAACACCAACATAGATTTCATCAGACTGGTTGATACCAGCTGTAGTTTCGTCTGCGTCGAATTCAAATTCTACTTTAGCAAAAGCAGTTACGCCTTCAGAAACCATGTGAGAGTGAGTCAAACCAAAAGTAGAGTCACTATCCATTACAGCGTTGGCAGTATTTCCGTCAGCATCTGCATGTACATATGCAACATCGATATCACCGTAGAATTCAATACCTTTATCTGCTGCCATTACACCAGTAGATAGAGTAGCTGCTGCTACAGCTGAAGCGATCAGGGTCTTTTTCATTTCGTCTTCCTTTTTTCTGTTAAAATTTTAATGAGAGTCAGGCTCATCCTGGAATCTCGTTAAATATACTTAGCGATTAAATTATTATTAGTTATGCCGTTAATACAGCACCGTTAATACAGCACAGTCTTCCGGCCGCCTATATTATTTATAAAATATGTCAGAAATGTGTCAAAAATCAATTCTTCAGACATGTTCCCAACATAAGTTTCATCTTATATCTGCCAATTACTTAACAAATTAAAATGTGTTTTATCTTTCCTATCAACATATTAAGACAAGTTTGAGCACTAAGGCACGTTACAGCTTGTTAAGGTTTAGACCTGAATGATCTAGATCAAAAACACCCAAGCCTTATTTAATGCCAAGCAAAACTTACTTCACTTTTATATGCGTCATTGCACTTGCAATAAAGATATACCAGTCATTCTCTAGT
>NZ_LWGA01000356.1:0-590 GCF_001635235.1 Oleiphilus sp. HI0117
TAGGATGTGCGCACCAATTTTGTGCATTGCTTTTTTGGGGTGTTCCCTATTGGTGCTCTCTATGTGTTAGTTAATTTTGAACGCTCTGGCGATAGGTCGATGAACTGTAAATTGACTACTGGCTGAGATAAGAGCCTTGTTTTGTGGGTCGATAACTTGGACCGTGATCGTGTGTGTTCCTCTATTTAGGCTTGTTAGCAGCAAGCTCGCCCCTTTTTGTAATGCAACTTCGGCACCATCCAGCAGAAAGCGCAGTTTGTCCTCTGCTCTTAATGAAGGCTCTAATATGGTGCTTACAGTGATGTCACCCGTGCCTGAGTGGAGTGCGCTCCGGTCTATTGGTGCGCTAATAACAAGTGACTGGTAAAGAAAGCTGTCGTCTGTAGGTGCAGAGCTAAAACTTATGGGGCTTGGTTTTAGTGCAGGTATGGTTGGAACGGGTTCGACTTCCAAGGTGACGGCGTTGCTTTGTGGTTGGTCTGAGTACGATATGCTGCCATCTGGTTTTGTGACTTTATAGACGGTTGTTGTGCTGGTGCTTTCTTCGGCATACAGCTTACTCGTGCTGACGAAAAACAATAAAGCCAATA
>NZ_LWGA01000357.1:0-271 GCF_001635235.1 Oleiphilus sp. HI0117
CACGATATCCAGCTCCAAAGATTGCTCAATCACGGCGGCACCATTCATATTCTGCAAGGACATCCCCCTGCGCCGCAAAAGTTCTTCCGGGTCTGCCCCCAAGTCTTCAACCGCTTTAAACAGTGGAATCAAACCTAATATCGACTGCTTCTTTTTAGCACTGCCTACATACATAAACCCTACAGACCTTTCTTTGAATTAGGTGACCAAAGTAACAATTAACTAGCCTCAACTGTCATTATGGCCGTATTTATCAATTTTTGACAGGAAG
>NZ_LWGA01000358.1:0-316 GCF_001635235.1 Oleiphilus sp. HI0117
GGTGTTCTAAAACATCTAACCAGTTCATCAAACATCACTCCGGCCACAAAGAAACGTGGCCTGCGTTGGACGCACGATAGAGCCGTGCGCCGTTTATAAAAGCGTTAGAACTTTTTAATCAGATTGTAGATCAACCTAAAATGGATATAGAAAAAAAAGAATTTTGGGGTACAACGAAAGCTTCATCTTTAGCAACATACGGCTTTCTCATAGGGTTAATTAGCTGTTATTTTGCTTTAACTCAGCATGTAGCTTTATTGTTAGTATCAATCTTGTGCGTAGGCTCAATATTTTATGCGCTTACCACCAATTATCG
>NZ_LWGA01000359.1:0-714 GCF_001635235.1 Oleiphilus sp. HI0117
TGATACTAACAATGACGGCATAACGAATTTGGATGAATTCCTTAGTGCGGCAGATACTGAGGCGCCGGTGATTGATTTGGTTTCTGAAATTACGTTGGCGTCTAATGGGCCATTAACTGCAGTGCCAATGAGTAATATTAGTGCAAGCGATAATGTTGATGGAAGTGTCGCGCTTATTAATTTAGATGAGACCCACCTACCACCGGGGCATCACATAGTTAACTGGCTCGCAGAAGACTCGGCCGGTAATAGAACAATTGCCAGCCAGTCTATACAGATAATACCGCAACTTTTGTTAAGCAAAGCTCAGGTCACAAGTGAAAACAATCGTGTTTCAGTTAACTTGAGCTTATCTGGGGAGGCACCAGTTTACCCTGTGCTTGTTCCTTACAGTCTTGGTGGTACAGCTAACGAAAATGATTACGACTTACTTACTAGCTCAAATGTCACCGAGCAGTCCACTAAGGTCAGCGGTGTCGTCATTTTTGACGAAGGCATGACTGCCGAGCTAGTACTAGAAGTCTTAGATGACCAAATTGTTGAAAGTGATGAGCAGCTTATCGTTACATTTAATGATCCGGTCAATGCGGTGATAGGTGCGAACGAGCAGCATCAGATCACGATTACAGAATCGAATATTGCCCCTAGATTAAACGTGACCGCAGAGCAAAATGGTTTGGCGCTTACAACGCTCAGTTCAGGTGAAGGCTTGGT
>NZ_LWGA01000360.1:0-489 GCF_001635235.1 Oleiphilus sp. HI0117
ATTATCACTGTCGCGATTCTACACATCGGGAATAGCATGGCCATTCCAGTCACGTTCTGGAAGTCCTACTCTGCTTACGCAGGTACTGTCGATGCGATGATGCAGTGGTGGTATGGCCATAATGCTGTTGGTTTCTTCCTGACGGCAGGCTTCTTGGGCATTATGTACTACTTCGTTCCTAAACAGACTGGCAAGCCAGTTTATTCTTACAGACTATCTATTATTCATTTCTGGTCACTGATTTCTTTATATGTATGGGCAGGCGCTCACCACCTACATTACAGCGCTCTTCCTGACTGGGCACAGAGTGCGGGCATGATCATGTCCCTAGTCCTACTAGCTCCATCATGGGGTGGTATGATCAACGGTATGATGACGCTTTCTGGTGCATGGCATAAACTACGTACTGACCCAGTACTACGTTTCTTGGTTGTATCGCTTTCTTTCTATGGCATGTCTACTTTCGAAGGTCCGATGATGTCTATCAAG
>NZ_LWGA01000361.1:0-1134 GCF_001635235.1 Oleiphilus sp. HI0117
GGTCTAGTTATCGTGTTAATGCTTTGGGAGCACAAAGCGAGCTAATCTCACCTCATTTCGAATACTTGTCTTTATCCGTATCGCCAGAAAAAAGACGGTCGATATATCGTTCTCTATTTACGTACGAGATAAAAGAACAGACGCTTGAAGAGATTCGCACAGTAACAAATAAGGCATGGGTACTGGGAAGTGAGCAATTCAAGTCTCAAATTGAAGCGCAGACCGGTAGGGCAAGTCACCCGAGAAAGACGGGCGGTGATCGTAGGTCGAAGGTTTTCAAAGGGGTCAGACTCGATTGAAAATCAATCGAGTCTGACCCCTTTGAAAAAGGCTAGGCCGCCTTAAGATCATAACTCTGCGGATAAAGCTTGTTCGCTTCAGCTTCTTCCAAATCCCTTTGTATTGCAGCAGCGGTATTCTTCAGTACGTTGAGCCCAAATTTCTGAATTCCATTTATGAGCATAGTCAGGCACAAGCAAAATCGTTTAACGTACTGTTATAGAAATTAGGGTATGCAAAATCATGACTCCCATTATTCAAATCGAAAACTTGTCTAAGGTTTATGCTGGTGGTTTTCAAGCGCTCAGTGGTATTAACCTTACAATAGAAAAATCTGAAATCATTGCTTTACTCGGTCCGAACGGGGCCGGTAAGACGACCTTAATCAGTACCATTTGCGGTATAGTCAATCCATCTTCCGGCACCGTGACTGTCGACGGTGAGGATATTATCAAAGGCTACCGCCATACGCGTGAAATGATTGGTCTGGTTCCACAAGAGTTAACGACTGACTCATTTGAGACTGTATGGGATACCGTGACGTTTAGTCGAGGCTTATTTGGTAAAGCGCCTAACACGGCTTATATCGAGAAGACGCTAAAAGACTTATCACTGTGGGATAAGAAAGATAACCGTATTATGGAGTTGTCAGGTGGTATGAAGCGCCGTGTGTTGATAGCCAAAGCGCTGTCGCATGAACCCAAGATTTTATTCTTGGATGAGCCGACAGCTGGGGTTGATGTTGAGCTGCGAAAAGATATGTGGGAGTTGGTCCGTAAGCTTCGAGAAAAGGGGGTCACGATTATCCTCACCACACACTATATTGAGGAAGCAGAAGAAATTGCTGACCGTATT
>NZ_LWGA01000362.1:0-281 GCF_001635235.1 Oleiphilus sp. HI0117
TGTACATAGTCTTCCATAGTTTTAAGCTTTGGGCCATTAGGATGTCCCGGTAAATCAACCGCTTCCGAGTGGCTGAAATGCACAAGCTGCTGCTCCCAAACCACACTATTCATACCCGAGCCATGTATAAAAACCAGCTTCATAGACTCACCTTTCTAAACAGCCGATGCCAAGTTACGACTAGAGGCTTCCGAGAACAAATAGCTTTGCATCGCTCTTAGTAACAAAGTTTGCGATAAGCTCACCTCACCCACTGTATTCAACATGGTTGATAGATCCTG
>NZ_LWGA01000363.1:0-621 GCF_001635235.1 Oleiphilus sp. HI0117
TGCTAATACCACTCGAAAGACGACACATGCTTGTCGATTATACTTCGGGGGTTCCAAACGCGTTCTTGAAACAAACGATAGGCCTTTCTCACGCTGAGTTTTTTGTACAAACTTAGTGATACGATCCAGAACTGCATTGATCTTTTCCATCAAAATATCGTCTGCAACTGCTAACACCGACGTTGCAAACTCCGGGCAATAACGATAAGTAATAATATTTAACTCAGGATAGGTAATCACCTCGAAGTCCTGATCGTTGTCGATCATGGCAGCAAAAGCTTTGGCTTTATTGATACCTTCGTTGATCAATATCTCGTATCCATCTTTGGCAATAATCTTCAGGCCAGAGTGAATCAGCATCGCCATTCCCGGGCGTGAACCTTCGAGAGTTGTACTTCCCAAATCCTTCGAGCCACGACGGACAACATACTGAGCATGATGTTCAATGGCCTTCAGTTTCTTTGGGTCCTTAAACACCACCAAGCCACTACCCATCGGAACATATAACTGCTTGTGTGCATCCAGGGTGACAGAATCTGCTTTTTCGAAGCCTTACGAGATACCTGCACTCGCTTGAAGAAAGAAAATATCTGCATAATTAGCGTGATTGGCATTGCCGGT
>NZ_LWGA01000364.1:0-10590 GCF_001635235.1 Oleiphilus sp. HI0117
TTTTTTATACTTCTTAGGGCAAGAAGTATTTTAAATGCGATCAAAACACGGCCAGCGCCGAACGTAAGATCTTATTATTTTTTTAACGTCTAGATGCTAACACCCAAGTAACTTAGAGTCACTTACACTTTATTAAGATTTGTTGACTCAACGTAGTCCGTGACGCTCTCTATTATTTTGTTTAGCAGTGTCACCCTTGCGAAGCATTACGTAGACTGCACCAGTGCCGCCATGCTGCGGTTGAGCAGAATGAAAGGCTATTACCTGGTCTAGTTGAGGAAGCCAAATCGCTAAATGGCTCTTTAACAAGGCAAGTTTGTCAGGATTTCGATCTCCCTTCCCATGTAAAATAATAACTGCTCTAAGCTCGTACCTGGAGCACTCATCAATAAAGCGGAATACTTCGCGCCTTGCTTGTTCAACGGTCATTCGATGTAAGTCCAAACGTGCATCTAATTCATAGCGCCCCATCCTTAGTTTTTTATACACACCGTGCTGGACACCATCGCGCTTATAATCAAGTATGTCATTTGATTTCAGCATAGGCACTTCGGTGGAGGCTAGAGGATCTACGGTAAGTTTATCGGCAACGGCAAGTTTGCGCCTAACACGCTTTCCTGGTGTTTCTTCCTCTACTTTGTTTGAAGAAATTTTGCTACTTTCAAAACGAGTAACTCCCTGCATTTCTTCTGCAAATAACTCATCATCACTCATTGCCGTACTCACTCATAACCAATTCTGACCCAAAAATACTATTATAAAACCTAGGATTCGCCAAGTGCAGTTTGCACACTTTCCAAGTTCTTATTCGTATTAAATACTTCCTTCAATGTTTCCCATGGTGGCACCGGCTTACAACTTGAGAAAATAAAATCTGTAAAGGCCATAACCTTCGAAGGTGGCTCTCTACGGCTAGGATAAACCAGGTAAAAGGTTCTTTCCTGAAATGGTGCATCTTCAAGTAGCGTAACCAAACGCCCCGCCCTGACATCTTCACTAATAATAATCTGAGGTAAAGCGCCAACACCAACCCCCTCTATAACCATTCGACGCAGCACTTCCATGTCATTAGCCACTAGGCGAGACTTTGGTTCAAACTCGTATATACCGTTATTCGTTTGAAAAGCCCAAGCGGATGCTGGGTGAGAGACACAGGTATGATCTTCGATAGCCTGAATCGTTTTAGGGATGCCGTTTTTAGCAATATACTCAGGAGAAGCACACAGTGACAATCGCGCGGTTCCGAGATTTCGTGCTACCAGACTAGAATCAGATAATGGGCCAATTCGAAAAGCCACATCGATTTCCTGCTCTAGTAAGTCAACCAGTTTGTCATCGGAGAAGATCTCGACATTAACTTTTGGATACTGCTCCATAAATCGTTTAATCGTGCTGATGAAGAAAGGTGTACCAAAAGACAGCGGCGTACTAATCCTGAGCGTACCGCTTGGCTCAGCTTGCATATTATTAACAACACGATCAGCTTCTTCAGCTTGCTCAAGCATTTTGACGCAATGCTCATGATACAACTTACCGGTTTCTGTCGGCTTTAAGTTGCGTGTTGTACGATTAATAAGTCGCACACCTATACGCTTTTCGAGCTGACTCACTTTTCGGCTTACGGTAGATTTAGGTAGCTTAAGTTTGTCCGCTGCTTTGGTGAAGCTTCCCGATCCGACAACCACTGCAAATATCGCCATTTCATTTAAGTCTTGCATCAATTCGTACCCTTCTCTTACTCTCGCATTTAGAGTTAGCCGCATACATTCCATATACGGAACATTATTTCTAAATTTAGCCTATTAACACCAAAATAGGAACAGCACTACAATAAAAGCATCAAAATTTAGCGTTTGATTGCATTAAATTAGAACAACGGGGCAATAACATACTATTGTTAGCAGCCACAAAAATAAGACTTTTTACTACAAGGTTCATTGTTATGGTCGATAGACTTGCCGCGCAGATTATTAAGTTCAGATGGTTAATCATCATTGCCTCCTTAGCTATTGTATTTTTTATAGCAAGCGGAGCTAGCAATATTGGGTTCAGCTCAAACTATCGAGTATTCTTT
Source organism: Oleiphilus sp. HI0117 (assembly GCF_001635235.1). Lineage (NCBI taxonomy): Bacteria > Pseudomonadati > Pseudomonadota > Gammaproteobacteria > Oceanospirillales > Oleiphilaceae > Oleiphilus > Oleiphilus sp. HI0117. The sequence continues at coordinate 2,075 of NZ_LWGA01000364.1, forward strand.
TCAGAAGATAATGAACAATTGGTAGCATTTGAAACACTCCAAAACACCTATTCAAAATCAGACAATATATTTGTTGTTCTAGCGCCGAAAGATGGCGAGGTATTTACCGTTCCAACCTTGAATGCAGTTAAAGATCTAACTGATAGAGCTTGGCAATTGCCTTATTCAACACGCGTCGATTCAATCACAAACTTCCAATATACAAAAGCCGAAGAAGATGACTTGCTCGTTAACGACCTGGTTGAATTTCCAGATGAAGCCGATTTGGACGAGATTAAACGGATTGCGCTTAGCGAGCCGCTGCTAGAAAGTCGCCTTATTTCCAAGCAAGCGCATGTTACTGCGGTCAATACCACAGTTCAACTTCCTCAATTGACCGAACAGGAGATTCCCGAACTAGTAGCGCAAGCACGTGTGATGATTGCCCAGTTTGAAGAAGACTACCCCCACCTGGATGTTTATATCACAGGTAGCGTGATGCTAGGCAATGCCTTTTCTGAATCAGCCCAGGACGACCTTGCAAACCTGTTTCCGGTCATGTTTGTGATAATAATCTTCACCTTATTATTGCTTTTACGTTCGTTCACCGGTACCGCCGTAACCTTGGTTGTCATAATAATGTCTATCGCCAGCGCAATGGGAATGTTCGGTTGGCTAGGATGGACGCTTACCGGTCCAAGCACCTCAGCGCCCACGGTAATCATGACAATGGCCGTTGCCGATTGCGTTCATATTCTAGTGACCTTTCTATTTAACATGCGGCACGGAATGCTTAAAGCCGAAGCAATGCAAGAAGCCATACGTATCAATTTCCAGCCGGTTTTCATCACCAGCATCACAACAGTTGTTGGCTTTATGACACTTAACTTTAGTGAAGTTCCACCCTTCAGAGATTTAGGTAATACTGTAGCTATGGGCGTCGTTGCAGCATTCTTTCTATCAGTATTTTTACTTCCAGCACTGGTTATGGTGCTACCGGTAAAAGAGAAGAAGCAAGCAGATAAAGCACACAAAGGCCTTGATGCAATCGCTAATTTCGTCATTAACAAACGCAGACAAATTTTGATCGGTACCGGCTTGGTAACAATCGCCATTTTCTCTGCTATACCATTAAATATGATAAATGACGACTTTGTCGGTTACTTCAAGCAAAGTGTAGAATTTAGAAAAGACACCGACTTTACCGCTGAAAACCTTTCTGGCATTTATACAATTGAATACTCACTAGTTGCCGGAGAATCCGGTGAGATAAGCAACCCGAAATTCTTACAACAGGTCGAGGCATTCAGCCAATGGCTTGAAGCTCGAGAAGAAGTTGTTCATGTCGATACGATTACCGAGATATTCAAGCGCCTGAATAAAAATATGCATGCCGATGATGAGTCATACTTCCGGCTACCGGAGTCACAAGATTTAGCGGCACAATATTTACTGTTATATGAAATGTCGCTCCCCTATGGGCTGGATCTCAACAACCAGTTAAACGTAGATAAATCATCTATCAAACTAACTGTTGTACTAAACAATATACCAAGCTACAAAACCTTAGCGCTTGAAAAGGATATTGCTGAATGGCTTGAGACAAATACCGATATTACTGAGTTCTATGCTGCGAGCCCGAATATCATGTTCTCTCATATCGGTGAGCGAAACGTTATGAGTATGGTTTCGGGGGTAAGTTATGCATTGATACTAATTTGTATCATCATGGTGATCGTACTCAGGTCAGTCAAACTGGGCTTGGTTAGCCTAATCCCTAACCTTATACCTATTGGTGCTGCATTTGGTTTGTGGGGTATCTTCAACGGTAATGTTGGCATATCCGTAGGTACCGCAACAGGTATGGTCCTGGGTATCGTCGTTGATGATACCGTCCACTTTTTAAGCAAGTATCGAAGGGCTAGGCGTGAGAAAGGCTATACTAGCGAGCAAGCGGTGCAATATGCTTTCGCAACCGTTGGTACTGCACTTTGGGTGACAACCTTCGTTTTAGTCGCAGGGTTTATGGTGCTTGCATTGTCCAACTTCAACATGAACGCCCACATGGGTATCTTCACTGCAACAACGATTACGCTAGCACTGATATTCGACTTTATAGCGCTACCCGCAATTCTACTCAAGCTGGAAGAGAAGACTGCGGGTAAGCAAGGCACAGAAAACATCCTTACTTCTACTCCAAACTAAAACCCAACAAAAAAGCCCCTACAAAGGATAATTTGTAGGGGCTTTCTTATTCATCAAGTAGCTATTCTGGTTTAGCGTTTGCAGCACACTCGCCACGAGAACGATCCAGACGGCAACGAATTTTCCAGAGTAACTTAAGTGCCGTAGGATGATTGACCTTGTCTGCCTTTAGTGCCATGCGTACACGTTTACTGAAATGATCAATATCATCCTTAGTAAACTGACTAATCTCGATCCAGTAGTTTTGAGGTATTTCATTCTCAGCATCCTTAACCATTCGTTCCATATCATCCATTCGTGTCAGGATATAATTACGCATTTTGTGGCCAAAGCTAACGCACTCACGCTTTCTGGCTTTTCGGTTCCTGGAACATACCTCAGGGAATTGATCACGCTTAGCGATTGTTTGCAGCATGCCATAATAAAGTCGGTAATCAATTATCCCGCCCTTGTCACCTAATCCGTTGTATAGCTCAAATGTGTTATAGGCCAAAGCTGGCATCAACAAAATATCGACATTACCATTATTGAATTGCCCTGCAAAAGTGGTCAGAGAAACATTGAAGGGAGAAGCACCCGCCAAGTCGGCAAACTTTTTAGCCTGGGGGTCTCCATTAAGAATTGCCAGTTTTTTACCAGCAAAGTCATCGATACTTTCTATCGATCGGTCATTTACAAAGGCAAACATTGACCCTACCGGAAAAGTTGCAACCACTTCGTAATTACCCTGGGTCATCAACTTACCGGCACGAGGACGAGCCAACGTACCCAAGGCGAGTTCAAGGCCTTTCTGGGAGGTAATCGCGCCAATAGCATCCATTGTGCCGCCAAATTTAACGAATTGGCGTGAAAGTATTGCGCTCAAAAGTACGGCTTCACAGCGCCCTGCTTTAAACTCACTTGCGGCGACCTTTTCGTCAGTATATGCAACAAACCTGATACTCAAGCCCCATGATTGAGCTTTTGGTATTAAGTCAGAATAAAAAGACATAACCGGGCCATTACGCCCAACCGGATCCCAAATACAAAATGTTTTTTTCTCTAGAGAGTATGCAGACGTGCTTGCTAATATTAATACCAGCGCTATTAAGACGTTGTAGACCTTCATTCCGAAAAGAATTCCTTGTTTAGGTTCTTGTTAACTCAAGGTTTGCAAGATTATATCTTCGTTTTTATGGTACAAGTGTCCAGCAAAGTAGCCGTATTTATCATGTAATTGTTATAAGATAGCGATTCACGGTAACTGGCCAGTTATAATAGCTGGCAGTTTTATATCTACTTATTTCCCACACTATAACGAAGTGTTTGTTAGTTCAATACTTATTACAGATTAATATGACAGATTCTCATCAAGCCAAACTAGTTACCATTCTAGGCCCTACGGCAAGTGGTAAAACCTCATTAGCTGTAGAGCTTTGCCGTCAGTTTTCAGGTGAGATAATCTCTGCCGACTCTCGCCAGGTATACCGGGGCATGGACATTGGTACAGGCAAAGATCTCGATGAATACGAAGAAGTCCCCCATCACCTAATCGACATTGTGGAGCCGCAAGAGGAATTCAACCTTTTCGCCTACGCCCAACATTTCTCCACAGCTTTCACCAATATCGTCAAACGCGAACAACTGCCGTTTTTAGTGGGCGGAACAGGGATGTATCTAGATGCCATATTAAACCGTTATGAATTAACGATAGCGAAGTCTGACGAAAAAGCACGTCAGGAAATGGAAAATAAATCAGAACGCGAATTAATCGAGCTATTGCTAAGTTTTGACAAAAATTTACACAACACAACCGACTTGTTAAGCCGAGACCGCATCATTAAAGCAATCGAAATAGCAGTAGCCGACAGCAAAGATCTAAAGCCACTGGAGCTTCCCACTTTTACACCCCTTACGATAGGCATTCGCTTAGAGCGCGAAGAAATAAAGGCTAGAATCACAGCGAGGCTTAAGGCACGGCTTGAAGAAGGCATGATAGAGGAAGTAGAAACACTCAGACAACAAGGCCTTCCCTGGGAAAAGTTACACTTCTTCGGCCTTGAATATCGCTTTGTCGCACAATACTTGCAAGGTGAGCTGAGTTACAACGATATGTACCAAAAACTCAATTCAGCCATTCACGCTTTTGCAAAACAACAAAGTAAGTGGTTTAGGAATATAGAAAAGAAGGGGCAGGAAATTCATTGGATCGATAAAGGAGAGGATCTTTTCGACAAAGCCGCAGAGCACCTCGCGAAGCATCTTTAGCGAGCTTTGCTTGGCGAACTACGCTAATGCGTGCAGCTTCTTAAAGGTCACTAGCCTCAACTCGTTTAAGTCTTTTTCAAGTACTGCCAGCGTCAAACCGTGCTTAACCATGCTTTTTAACAAGCTTTTGTCTGCATATTCCAGTATATCCAATACACGCAAGGGGTGTTGCTCAGCCAAGCAGGCAATTACATCTTGCGCCTGTTTTTTCGGCAGCCGAGCTAGCAATTCGGCTGCATAGCGCTCATTCATAAAGACCGCTGTTTCACAGACATACTCAACAGACAAACCTTTTGCTATTTGAACAGCACTCTTAATGGGGAGCTTAGATGTAATTCTTGCCGCAATGGGTGGGTCGATATATTTGTTTGTAATCGCAAGCACGAGAAAGTTGGGGATATATCTAAGCGTTTGAGAGATAGACTCGAAAAAACGATCAAATCCTTTTCTTTCACGTTCGAGCACCGACTCAACCAAATCAAACACAGCTTCAAATTGTTCATCACTCATGCCAGAAATTATTTCTGGCAAGTCACTTTCACTCTGCCGTTCAAGTTGCTCTAATTGCTCCTCACGTTTTGCTACGCGTTCCATTCTAGCAACCTTATTGATCGATGAATGCTAATGGAACGAAAGCAACAAGAATGAGTGTTGTACCCATAACCATAAGCGGAAGAAGTAAACGCTCGTGGCGATAATAAAAGGAATCGCCCTCTTTTAAAGCGAGACTGACTTCCTCATCACCCACAACCTGACGGGTAAGTAGGTGATTTAACGAAACCGGCGGACTCAAATAACCAAGTTCGAAAGCCATCAAGCAGGTCATCCAGAAGTGAATCGGATTGATTCCGGCAGCATAAGCAACCGGAGCAATCGTACCTGTAACCAGGATAAGCGCACCAAAGGGGTCCATTACCATGCCGATCATCACCAAAAACAGAACGAGAAACGCCATCGTGCCGTAGGTAGAGCCGAAGAATTCGGGTATCTCTAGTACGCCGCCGCCCCGTTCTATAATGCCGCCAACTGTAAACGAGCAAGCCATTAACATCAGTAAGGCGCCAATTTGTATGGATGAGTTATCTACAGAACTGGAAAAGGCTGAAGATATCGTCGGACTCGCCTTAGCACTTTCATTTCGCTGATGGAAATCCCTACTAAATTTACGTTCAAACACTAAAACTGCCATAACGATAATTGGCAGCATGACAGGTGCCGTAAATTCGTCAAGTTGAGCATCTAGCAATATGTCGTAAAGAAAGAGCGCAGCGACCAGAATCCCAACATAAGGAAGAAGTGGCATCAAATTTCTAAGAGAAGGTAACAATGCTTCACTTGCCGGTACAATTTTCATAGGGTCCTTTCGTGTAATCATTGCAAATACCGCAAACACGAGCATACTCAGAAGAAAAACCCTGAAGCCCCAATGAAACAGCTCGTCTGTCACAACTTCTTTATTAAGTATTGCAATACCAACTACAAGCAAACAAGGCCTTAGCACAACACCTGAACCCGTCATTGCTGTCACGGCAAGCGACAACTGACGACGAGTCCCTACTCGCCTCATCTCTTGATAAACAACCGCGCCCATCGCAATAATGATAATGCCCGAAGCACCGGTATAAGCAGTCGGGAATGCCATCAATGCGATAGCAACAAATGCAAGCAATTCAGGCGGCAGGTGCCAAGGTTTAAACACCTCAAACAATTTTGCACCAAGAAGCGTTTCTTTAAGCAGCATACCAACCAGAATATAAAGACCAATTGCTAAATGAAGATTAGTTAGCTGAAAGATTTGAGTAAAATAGATAGCAATACCTGGATAGTGCGACTCAACAATAAAAAACTGAAAGATCGCTGCTAACAGCATAATACTATGAATAGGTATCGCTATAAAGGCAAGCCAGGGTTTACCTCCAGGCTCAAGATCTGGCGATGGATTGAGTAACTGATATAGATTCAGACCGCATAAGCTAAAACACCCGAGCATAAGGATAATCATTAACTCAGGGTTGGTAACCTCAGTCCCCGATGCGTAAGAGCCTTGGTAAAACGCGACGGTAGACAACCCAAGACAGGCATTGGCAAACAACTGCCCTACATTCGAAACGTAGTGATCCATTCGACTATGAATCGACCTAAACGCAATATGATTACGCTTCCATGTTGTGATAAACGCAGACAGTGCCAGCAGCAATATCAAAGTAAGTTTTTGATTCTCAATAGCAAGCAAACTAACTTGAGCAAAGGTGTGCTCAAGATCTTTAAAAGTACGAACCCAAACATTCATTTGAGCTCGATAGGTCTGGGCATCAGCATGCTGCTTCTGGCATAGCCTGATTTGGCTAGCTAAGGAATTACGAGCTGAATCACGATCAAACTCAGTCGCAAATAAATCGAAGTCTTCATTTTCTGCAAGGTGCTCTTGTTCTAATTCATCCAACCTGGCTTCGATATCAAACTGATATTCACAGTCTGCAGTGGGCTCATCACCCCGAAGAATAAAGTAGTCCTCCCAAAAATAGCTGCCAAGCTTAAGCATCTGTGCATGCATATTCTCACTAGTGCCCGAAATAATCGTTACGAACAAAAGACATAGAATTGAGTAGGAAAGGATTTTTTGCATCAGGACTTTGATGCTAAATTCGGATTTCTTGTTGGTTAGTTGAGTATCGTAATCAGGCTGCATAGTGTTATTAAAATTATTATGAAGATAATATTAAAAATTAAGATGTAAGTCGGGCCATAGTATACGAAATAGCATGTGAATACAGCGAAATGATCCTAACCTGAGCCACAATCAAGCATAAAAAAAGGAAGATCATTGACCTTCCTTTTTTAGAACGACTAACTAGTTGTACCTAGAACCTAAGCTCTAAGAGCGCTATTCTGATACCAGAGTTCGCTTATTTATAATAAGCATTATCCGTAACGGAGTGATCTGTTACATCACGCACGCCACTTAGCTCAGGAACAACCTCCAACAAACGCTTTTCGACACCGTCCTTCAAGGTAATTGAAACTGCACTACACCCCTGACAACCGCCACCGAAGCGAAGTACCGCAATTTGATCTTCAGTTATTTCAACAAGTGATACATCACCACCATGCGATGCCAAACCAGGGTTAATATCCGTAACAAGAATATAGGTGATACGCTCTGACAAGCTGGAATTTTCATCTATCTTTGGCATCTTGGCATTTGGCGCTTTAATTGTCAGCTGGCCACCCATTTTTTCTTCTGCGTAATCTACAAATGCTTCATCTAGAAATGGAACGCTTTTCTTCTCGAGGTAAAGTTTAAAGCCTTCTAGCTCCATCACTTCATCGTCTTCAACGATATCTTCAGGCTGACAATAGGCCAAACAGGTCTCGGCAAATTTAGTGCCTGGCTGAGTAACAAACATTCTAACGCCCATACCATTTGACTCCTGATTAGAGACAAGTTGAGCGAGATAATGTTGAGCTGATTCGGAAACAGTGACCATAATGAAGTAAGCCTCGATGAAATTATTTGCGCATATAATACGGGTTTTGGACTCTGGGATAAAGACTTAGTAAAATACTCAGGTAATCGTTTTATACTCACGCTTGTGTGAGAGCAGAAATTGTCAGGTTTTTAGATATTATTTTCTATATCAAAATATTTCAATATACTTTTATTTCCGCTAAGATAGCGCTTTCTACAACATCGCATAGAATTGCGTGCTATTTCACCTTATTTTGGGAATACACATTTAATGTCCAACATACAAAATAGAACTCAGCTTTTGAACGACGCGCTAAGCAAGCGCATCCTAATACTGGATGGCGCTACCGGAACAATGATCCAGCGCTTTAAGTTTGAAGAGGAAGACTATCGCGGTGAAAGGTTCAAAGACCACCCTTCGGAAGTTAAAGGCAATAATGACCTATTATGCCTGACTCAAGTAGACGCCATTGCTAGCATCCATAAACAATATCTAGATGCAGGCGCAGATATAATTGAAACAAACACTTTCAACTCGACCAAAGTTTCCCAAGCTGACTATGGCATGGAAGAGCTTGTATACGAGTTAAATTTCGAAGCTGCACGTATTGCACGT
>NZ_LWGA01000365.1:0-335 GCF_001635235.1 Oleiphilus sp. HI0117
AATCAGGGAAGCTTTTGGCAACGATCGAATCTGAATGGATTTTAGAATTTTAACGTACTGGCTATAAGAATTTTAGTCATACTTTTGAGGTGGCAGTTGAGTTATAACAAGTACATGTTGCCTCAGCCACTGCGTGGCTTGGACGGTTTTTCCGCTCGTGCCTCGCTACAAAACCGCCGCAAATGTAAGCGTTATATTTCAGGGAGAATTCAGTGCACGATTTTGTAGGCCGATGGAAAATTAAGTCAATGACAACTTGGCCTCAAGACTACGTTGACCTCGATGAACCCGGTTATTTTGAGTTTACTGAAGATGGATTAGGCCAGTTCGTTTTT
>NZ_LWGA01000366.1:0-377 GCF_001635235.1 Oleiphilus sp. HI0117
TAACCAACCTTGTCCTTCACCTTTTAGGAAGCGGGGTACCTTTTCGTCTATTGAGGCAGTACAGATAACTTTGGTGTCGCCAAACTCAACCAGGACAGAGCCTTCAGCATGTTTTGTGTAGTTTCGGGTGATTTTAATCTCGCGTGCTTGATCTGGTTGGCGTTCGCTTGGTCTCATAAAGTTCTTCCTATTGGGGAATTAAATAAAGGGGTACCGGGAAAATTTGCCGGCAAGTTTATCACTTTAAAGGTGGGTTTCTAAGTGCCTAGCGAGTAGAATTCGTAAATCAATTTGAACATACGTAACTGAGCTAAGTGGGGAAGTACCAATGCTGAAAAGCATGACAGGATTTGCACGTTTAGAACTTGAAAGTGAAC
>NZ_LWGA01000367.1:0-573 GCF_001635235.1 Oleiphilus sp. HI0117
ACTGAAGATGCGTCTGACTTAAGTATGGGGATCTCTTATCCAATTAATATAGGTGCTTTCAACTGGTAATCATGTGTCAGGAGTAAGGTGATGACTGCTTTGCTCTCGAGCGCACTTGTTTAATCTTTAGAATAGTAATGGGAAAAGGAATTAATTGGTGAAATCATTGCATTGGAAAGTAAAGAAACTGCTGGTGGTCGTATTGATTGCTACGTTTGCTTTCCCTCCCCAAGTTGTAGCTCAGCTAGCGAACGGCATTACGATTGATACTAAGGCTCTTTCCTTGGGTAATGCGATGCAGGCTGACGTAAATCCTGGTGTTTCAGCGGTTTACCATAACCCCGCTCAGCTTACCCGACTCAAAGAGCGTCACTTTGAGGTTGATCAGTTATTAATTGGTTTGGATCTTGATGCCGTATTTACTGCCCCTGATGACTATCAGTTGTTTGGTTTAGATGGTACAGGCTTTAATACCTATGACCCTACCGTACCGAGAGACCCTGTAGTAGGAGGCGATGGTCGAGGTAAGAGCCATACTAACAGGCTTTCTTTATATCTACCTGGCTTTGGTTT
>NZ_LWGA01000368.1:0-376 GCF_001635235.1 Oleiphilus sp. HI0117
TCAGAGAGCTAGGTCTTAATACGCAAACAACGCCATTCACTGCAATTGGTATCGGTGATATGGCAGGCGATGTTTTCGGAAATGGCATGCTGCTATCCAAGCATACCAAGCTAGTAGCGGCATTTAACCATATGCACATTTTCTTTGATCCTGATCCGGACCCTTCAACAAGCTTTTCAGAGAGAAAGCGCTTGTTTGAACTGCAGGGCTCTACCTGGGATGACTATAACAAAGAACTGATTTCTGAAGGTGGCGGTATTTATTCACGTTCCTCTAAGTCTATTGAACTTTCGAAGCAAATGCAGGACTTTATCGGTACAAAGGAAACGCGCCTGGCTCCAAATGATTTGATAAATCGAATACTAAAGGCAGAGGT
>NZ_LWGA01000369.1:0-363 GCF_001635235.1 Oleiphilus sp. HI0117
CTGAAATGCCACATTCAACTCGGTGTATATTCGGTTCTCGAATGCCAGGCAGATAAAGACAAAGGGGGTGATTAGCACCCATGAGACTCTCATGGTAAAGGCCGGGATATATTTCCGGTATAAGGCGCTAAAGAAGCCCATAAAGAAAGGAAGCGTCAGGTAAAAACTTAAATGCTCAAGGCGTTGGAGGCTTGCCCAGCTGAACCAGTCAAATAAGTGCAGAACCCGCTCATCAATCATTAAGCGCCTGAAGCCCACAGCCAAGCACAATAGACCAAAGTATAGAGCGCTAACCTCTTTTGAGCGGAAGGCGAATAATGAAAAATTATACAGGCCGATTGCAATTAGAATTGAGCCAAAGAA
>NZ_LWGA01000370.1:0-622 GCF_001635235.1 Oleiphilus sp. HI0117
CGCAAGCAGTTGGTAGTCTTTTAGCTCAGTAATAGCGGACTCAGCACTGTGTACTGATGCTCGAAGAGTACCGTAAAGCCCGGTTTTAGGTGTTAATCCTATTTCTTTTTGAGTTTTCGATATGGTTAAAAAAGTTTGATGATAGCTTTTTATTATGTCGCCTAATTTGGTGAGATTATCTTCAGTGTCAAACCCAAGTGAGTTGTTTAATACTTTTAGTTCGCTAATTTCTTTGTTTAGCTTTGCAACATTATCAGAGAATCGTGTGACGTATTTTTCATCTTTCCTGGTGAGGAAGTCCTTTTCATTCCGTCTCAAGGTAAGCATGTTAGAGTTAAGCTTTTCAATGGACACAAGCGAAGAAGCTGACTCTGATAGTGTCTTGCTAAAATTGAGCTCGACTAAGATGATTGTAAGCATACCAACTAATGTAATAGTGCAGATTGATAAGAGCTTAGATTTAATTGATATGTTATCTAACAGTTTGGACATATTTGACCCCCTATTGCCTATTCCAGAAGCTCGTTACCTATGAAGTTGAGCTGTATCACAGATAGTATAGTTGAGTTTTGACTTTTAGGAGCTTGAAAAATGGACTTTTGTATTTGTGTGTTTAGGCGCT
>NZ_LWGA01000371.1:0-350 GCF_001635235.1 Oleiphilus sp. HI0117
GATTTTGGCGAAAATAACGAAGTCCTCGGAGCCTTTATTTGTATCGAGGATCTTTCAGAGGTCAAAGTTTCAGCCTCAAAATTATCTGATTACGCACAAGAACTAGAATTCCGTGAAATAGCCCTTCAAGAAGAAAAAGCCGTTGCCGAAAATGCGTTGAAAGTTAAGTCTGAGTTCCTGGCCAGCATGAGTCATGAAATACGCACGCCAATGAACGGTGTACTCGGCATGCTCAATCTGCTGATGAACACAGAGCTCAGTGATGAGCAAAGACAAAGAGCCTCATTGGCAAAATCTAGTGCTGAGTCCTTGCTAAGCTTGATCAACGATATACTCGACTTCTCTAAGGT
>NZ_LWGA01000372.1:0-352 GCF_001635235.1 Oleiphilus sp. HI0117
GTTAGATCCAGAACAAAATCATACCTTTAATGATCACTATCTAGAAGTAGATTATGATTTGTCCGATGTTATGTTTGTCTGTACCTCAAACTCAATGAACATCCCTCCGGCCTTGCTTGATCGTATGGAGGTTATCCGTATTCCGGGTTACACCGAAGATGAAAAGATCAATATCGCGCAAAAATACCTGATCCCGAAACAGATCAAAGATAATGGCCTGAAAAAAGGTGAGCTCGCTATTGCCGAAGATGCAATAAGAGATGTGATTCGTTATTACACCAAAGAAGCGGGTGTTCGAGGGCTGGAGCGAGAGCTTGCTAAAGTTTGTCGCAAGGTAGTGAAGGAAATTCTA
>NZ_LWGA01000373.1:0-376 GCF_001635235.1 Oleiphilus sp. HI0117
TCGATCCAAAGCAAGTCAGCACCAGCATTAAGCGCACCGATACAATCGAATACACAACGCTCATGACCAGTACCTGAACGGAACTGGTATAGGCCAGAAGGAAGACGTTTAGGACGAACAAGCTTGCCGTCACGGCTGATTAGCACATCACCAGGAGCTGTTTCTTCTGGAGTAACTTCTTCAACATCTAGGTAAGAGTTGTAGATATCACCAGAATCGCCCGGCTCGTTAACTACTGCGATTTCTTTAGTAAGACCAGCACCTTCAGAGTCAGTACGTGCAACGATGATACCGTTGTCAATACCTAGCTCAAGGAAAGCGTGACGCAATGCACGGATCTTAGCGTGGAAGTCAGCGTGAGGAACAGTTACTTTAC
>NZ_LWGA01000374.1:0-5322 GCF_001635235.1 Oleiphilus sp. HI0117
TTACTAGTAATCTCAATATCACTACCATCTTTAGATACTAAAGTGTAGGAACCAACATACGTGTCAGCCGCTGCAACACCTGCCGCTGCTGCACCCGCACCCGAGATATCAATGTTACGACCGTCTGCAGCAGAAAGAGTTACACCTTGCTGCAAGTTATTTAGATCAACCGACGCAGTAACACCTGTTTGACCGCTGCTTAGGTTAATTGCGTCCGCAACACCCTGCAAATCAGTAGATAACGTGCTTGCATCGCCAGATCCACCAACATTGATCGTTACACCATTAATATCAAAGTTAGCGGCACTTGCTACGTTAGTGACTTCTGTACCCGATGCAACCGTTGCATTAACAGTCGCACTGACACCCGATTGATCAGCAACCGCATTGATGGACGCAGCAATTGCAATAGAACTCAAGTTCTGATCGGCAGTTGAAGCACCATCAGCACCCGCATCTGCTGCACCTACTGCGAAGCCGTTAATTACCAGGTCACCCGCAGCCATTGCTGGACGAGCATCGGTAGATGAAACAGAAGACAAACCTGATGTGATATCTGTACCTAGCGTTTCCTCTGACACCTCAGAGATTGAAACGTCTATTCGATCACCAACGTTTGCACCTGTTTGGAAACTAGTACCCTGGAAAGAACCATCTAAAAGGTTCTGACCGTTAAAGTTTGTTTTCTCTGCGATACTCGCAATCTCGGTTTTAAGCTGCTCAACCTCTTCTTGCAGTGAAGAACGTTCCAATGATGTATTCGTACCGTTTGCAGACTGCAATGCTAGTTCACGCATACGCTGCAAGGAGGTTGTCATACTGTTCAATGCACCTTCAGCTGTCTGTGCTAGCGATACACCATCACCTGCGTTTCGGTTTGCTACATTTAGACCACGAACCTGAGCATCTATTCGGTTTGAAATCGCCAAACCTGCCGCATCATCCTTTGCGCCATTGATACGCAAACCAGATGATAAACGCTGTAAAGCAACACTCTGTTCATTCTGAGATTTGTCTAGGTTGCGCTGAGCATTCAAAGACGCGATATTAGTATTAATTATTTGAGGCATGTCGTTTCTCCGATCAATTTTGCAAGTAAACGAACGAGATTTTGAAGTACATCATGCTTTGTAAAGCACGCTCTCGACCGCTTGTTACATCACTTAACGGCACTCCTTAGAATTACTTTAGTTTTTTTTACAAAAACAATGTAAGCAAGTGTAACGAAGTTCTTTTTTCATAAACGCTCTCACTCTCCACATTATAAATAGCGGCAAGCACTAGCCAAAAAACCGGCAATCATAGCTTCTTCCGGTATAACCCAACAAAAATAACCAACCCATAACACTTTGATATCAACACCTTACATATCATCCAGTCAAATTGGCACAGTGCATGCTTTACAAAGAGCAAGGAAAGTGATGCTCGATTATTGCATCACAAATTTTAAAAAAACTTTAATTTAGTAGCCGGTAGTTACTCATCCCGAAACTTTAGGAATGCTGTCCACCGGTATAGAAGATAAGTAGGAGCATACAATGCCTCAAATCATCAATACCAATATCGCGTCAATTAATGCACAGCGCAACCTGGACAATTCTCAATCCGCTAACCAGACGGCTTTACAGCGCCTTTCATCTGGCTTGCGTATTAACAGTGCGAAGGATGATGCCGCAGGTTTGGCAATCTCAACTCGTTTCGATTCGCAAATCCGAGGTTTGAACGTATCCATCCGAAACGCAGGTGACGGTGTATCACTTTCTCAAACAGCAGAAGGTGCGCTCGGCTCGATTACCAATAACTTGCTACGTATTCGTGACCTAGCCCTTCAATCGGCGAACGGCACGAACAGCGCAATTGACCGACAAGCTCTCGACCAAGAAGTTCAACAGCTTAAAGCTGAAGTAAAGCGCGTATCAGAACAAACAAACTTCAACGGTACTAAGTTACTTGACGGCTCTTTTTCAGGGGTAACTTTCCAGATTGGCGCCAACGAAGGCGAAAGCGTCACGGTTAGTATAGAGGGAGCTACTGTTGATCAGCTAGGTTCCGCCCAGGGGGATGGTATAACCTCCGATGCTGACAACAACTCAATGGATGCTGGCGACTTGGTTATAAATGGCATTGCCGTAGGTGCTTCAAGCGGTACTGACGATGCATTTTCCAGCGGAAATCAAGATGCTAGTGCAATATCAAAGGCCGCAGCTATTAATCAGGTTGAAGACCGAACGGGTATTAAAGCTGTAGTGAACGAAACGTCACTGGTTGGAACCAGCTATACCAGTGCAGATGTTAACTCCAATATTACGATTAACGGTATATCAATAGATGTATCAACTAGCGCAAATATAGAGGATATTGCAAACCTACAGAGTGTTGCCAACTCAATAAACTTGAGCTCCGGTCAAACTGGAGTTGAGGCTATCTTTGACGGCAACCCAACAGTGGGTATCCAGCTTGTAGCACAAGATGGCCGCAACATCATTTTAGAAGACGACGGAGCTACTACCGAATCAGTCGGCTTAGGCGTTGATGGAGTCTATACAGGTACATTTACTTTAATATCTAGTGATGGAGGCCCGATTGAACTCGACAGCACAACCGGCTTTATATCCAACACGGGACTGGCAGTTGGCACGTTTAGCGGCAGCAATAGTGGCGCTATCGGATCTACAGTTGGCGCTAACGCCCTAGCAACGGGCGACCTTGTATTGAACGGTGTCCCTGTTGGCCCATCTCAGGCTTCATTTGATACAGCTTCCAGCGGAAACCAGTCATCTAGCGCCATATCTAAAGCAGAGGCAATCAATAAAGTAAGTGATCGTACTGGAGTTTCAGCTGAAGTTAACTCAACCATTGTTAATGGAGGTGCTATAACTGACGGTACAGGCCAAACAGGTAATGTTGATATTAACGGGGTCACGATAAACATTGCCTACAGCGCGAGCGACACCGCTACAGACATACAAAACACAGTTATCTCTGCTGTAAATAATAAAGCAGGTCAAACAGGTGTTACCGCTGAAGCGTTTGGAGCTACATTCAGACTAGTAGCTGAAGATGGTAGAAATATCGAGATTAGTAATTTAAACAACATTACCAACTCTGGTATTACAGCAGGAAGTACTCAAAGTACAATCACCTTACTGTCCGCTGGTAAGATAGAAGTATCGTCAATAACAGGTAACGTTCAACAAGCAGGGTTCGATATTGGAACGTATGGTTCATCTGAGAGCGGCCAGTTAATCAAGGACATTGATATCTCAACGGCTGATGGTGCCATACTAGCCATTTCAGCAATTGATAATGCGCTAACTGCTATCAACTTCCAGCGGGCAAACTTAGGTGCTATCCAGAACCGCTTTGAGTCTACAATTACGAACCAGGCTATTGCTGCCGAAAACTTTTCAGAAGCTAGTTCGAGAATTAGAGACGCAGACTTTGCCGCAGAAACAGCTGAGTTATCGCGGTCTCAGGTTCTACAAAGCGCGGGCCTATCGATTCTTTCACAGGCCAACGGACAGCCTCAGCAAGTACTTCAGTTACTGCAAGGTTAAGCCTAAGCCAATCAAAGGTACCTTCTTCTTTATGAGAAGGTACCTTCCTCTTTACCAAAATACCTCGCAATGGTAGCTTAGCTGAATCTTTATACAGAATTCATTCCGGTAATCAGCAAATGCAAAATAAGAATCTCCCCCTATCCTTCACTCTTTTCGACTTAGAACGCTCAATTGCTCAACGAAATTATAAATTATATGAAAGCCAGCTCATTGAGCTTGTTAATTTCATGGATAAGCGAACAGGGTTAGAATCTACTTATAAAACTGACTCTTCCGGAAATCTAAGTTGCTCATATCAAGGTTTATCCCCTTTAAACAATTTAATGAGCCTAGAAGAGAAGCAAGATATCTATAGCCGCCTAGCAGCGACTATTACAAGCTATCTTTCTGATCTGAACTACACTCCCGAAGATACAACGCTTATTCATTTAGTAATTTTAAAAAACTATATTGCAGAGATCTTTTATTTAAGCTGTTACGCGAACATGGATCACATCATGTTTAATCGTGGCTTAGTAGATGAAAACCTATCGCTGAAACTTCAGACTGAACAAGATATAAAATACCTATACTGCTGCTTAACACTCGATACTGGCATTGCATTTGACGCCACGCAGCTCGCCACCGCTATGCCCTACTTTGGAATGTACTGGTATCTTGGCATGCTATATGGCTACCATCATCCCTACAATACGAAGATAGAAGAAAACTTCAATCACATATTTGAAGCACATCCGATCATTAGTGATATGGAATTCGATAGCACCGCAGCAGAGTTAGCGGCCGCCCCATGGATGCTCTGTTCTTACCTTGACCGGAATGACAGACATGAGATTAAAGCCTCTATCAATAAGGCTATGGAGAACTGGGTAAAGAGAAAGCACCTTTCACCTGGAACAGTAAAGAAAGTCGAAAAATATATAGCCAAATCACAGCAAGTAAAGAAAATAGTTGTACTGTCTGAGCAGTACAAGTCACCACATGCTATGTACCGCTGTTACCACCTTGAACTCAAGCTATTAAAAGAACAGTTTGACGTTACATGCCTAGCCGACCCCAATAAATACGATGAACTTTCGAGTAAAGATTTCGACCGAATAATCGACATAAGTGATACTGCGACCGATCTTTCAAACATCATCGCACAAATCGTTAAGCTTGAACCTGATCTAATTTATTTCCCTTCAATAGGCATGGCAAAATGGACGATCCCCCTTGCAAACGTTCGTTTAGCTAAACACCAAATTATGTGCTACGGCCATCCTGCTTCAGCATTTTCACCTTACATCGACTACAGTTACTGTTCTGAACCACGGCCTGGCTGGGACTTTCAACAATTCTGTACAGAAAAGATCGTACCTATCTATCAAGGTAGAGAGTTCGTCTGGGAACCACACCCCGAATATGAACCCTTCGATATTGAAAAACCTAACGACGGGGTTGTACGAATAGCTATCAATAGCTCGTTACCTAAAATAACACCACGTTTTATCCAAATGTGCAAAGTCTTACTGGAGCACTCTTCAGTACCAATTGAATTCAACTTTTTCTTAGTTAGTCATGACATTGCCTTTGAAAAGTCGCTAAAGATCACATTGAGCGGAGCTGCTAAGGTTCACCCTCCAGCAAACTACATGACCTACATGAAGAACCTATCGGTCTGCGATCTTGCTATTGGTACATTTCCCTTTGGCGGTTCAAACACCAATACTGATATTGCGTTGCTAGGTATACCAAAAGTATTTTATAGCGAAGGTTGCGG
>NZ_LWGA01000375.1:0-1092 GCF_001635235.1 Oleiphilus sp. HI0117
TGATTTTAACCAATATTTTAGGATGGGTCTATTCGTCGTGGTTGGAGAGATATTTTGGATAACATTATGAAAAACTGTTTGAGTTTTCTCATTTGCTTCTTAGTTTTTCTTAGCATGCCCTTGAAAGCCGAGTGGCATGAGTTTTCTGCAGAGGTGATGACGACCAACTTAAGCTTGGAGTTTTGGTTAGACGATAAGATTAAAGCAGAGAAGGCTAAGCGCGCAGTGCTGAATCGCTTTAATGATATCGAGGCAAAGATGTCGCGGTATATTTCTGAATCTGAGCTCTCCAAGGTAAATAGACTTGCCTCTGAGCAAACGCTAGTGATATCGACTGAGCTGTTTAGCTTACTCGAAAAGTCTTTGTCTGTGTCGGCTTTATCTCAAGGTGCCTTTGATATCAGCTTTGCCTCGGTTGGTTTTTTATATGATTACCGACAACACGCGCAGCCTTCTGATTCTCAAATCAGTGCGAAGTTGCCAGTACTGGATTATCGCCATATTGTTTTAAATAGAAGTGCTCAAACAGTACGCTTTAGCTCTCCTGGAGTCGCTCTTGACTTAGGCGGAATAGCTAAAGGTTATGCTGTTGATGAAGGCATTAAGATGTTGAAGACCTTTGGCGTTCAACATGCGCGTTTAAGTGCGGGCGGCGATATGTATCTTCTGGGCGGAAAGGGCTCAAAGCCTTGGCTTGTCGCGGTGCGTCACCCTAGAAACAAAGAAGAAAACTCCGTTGTTCTGCCTTTATCGGATGTCGCTTTATCGACTTCAGGTGACTACGAGCGATTCTTTATCGATGATAGCGGCGAAAGGGTTCACCATATTATTTCCCCAAAAACAGGCCGGTCTGCTCGGAACGGTCTGCTAAGCGTTTCCGTTCTCGGGCCTGATGTGACGACTACCGATGCGCTATCGACTGCCGTGTTCGTATTGGGTTTGAAAAAAGGTTTAGCCTTGATGAATAGACTAGATGGTATTGACGCGATTCTGATTGATGAACGCCAAAGGGTTCATTATTCCAATGGTTTGGGAAGGCCTTAAGTTCAAGGAGGCGGCTAAGGCTTTCTTAGGGCTCTTTTCTCCTGTAGC
>NZ_LWGA01000376.1:0-519 GCF_001635235.1 Oleiphilus sp. HI0117
AAACTTGTGAAGGCAAAATCAGGTGAGCGGAGCTCGATATGGGTAGAAACTCCGTCAAGCCCTGAACAAGTGCCAATATAACTGCTTCAAACCAAGTCATTTTTAATCCTTAACTATCAATCCATATAGCGAGTAGCACTTAGGCTCTACCCGGCAGTTTTTTCCATGTAACCGTATTTCTGACATAGGATGGCATCGCGTCTTCTAGTAGCCCTGCTACACCTTTAAAATGCGCATAACGAGCCAGCTGACAAATAGCATGAGCCTCTGGTCTCATCTCAGCATCAAAACTATCCAAATGCCCTTTTACATCCGAAGGGAAACGTTCAGAGTAGTCAAAGCCACTACCGACACCAATAATAGGCCCATCCGTGATCGCGTCAGGCAAGCTCACTAATTCAGGTTTAGTCACATTTTCAATACCCAAAGTCTCCACCCGATAATAAGGATCCTCGTTCCCGTTGCTCTGTTTCTCCACTTTGCAGCAAGCCCAATACACCTCATCCATACGTGCATCAA
>NZ_LWGA01000377.1:0-414 GCF_001635235.1 Oleiphilus sp. HI0117
TGAAAAATACTTCACCTATAACAATATAAGGCAGCCAAACCGCAATCGCTTGTTGTGGCGTGATAAGTCAGTCGATGGCTTAAAGACCGGACATACTGAAGAAGCAGGTTATTGCCTTGTCGCGTCAGCTAAGCGCAATGGTATGCGCTTGATTAGTGTTGTCATGGGTACGAATAGTGAAAATGCCAGAGCTAAAGAGACACAGAAGTTGTTAAACTATGGCTTTAGATATTATCAGACGCACGAACTGTACAAGGCTGGTGAAGTACTGACAGATAGCCAGGTTTGGAAGGGTGCTTTGGATTCTTTCCAGTTGGGCTTAGCCGAAGACGTAATAGTAACGATTCCTCGGGGTCAAAAAGATGACCTTAAAGCAGAGCTTAAAGTAGATAATGTAATTGAAGCGCCTGTTGC
>NZ_LWGA01000378.1:0-512 GCF_001635235.1 Oleiphilus sp. HI0117
CAAATAGTTGGTCGGTCGTTACTTCACGGTTCATGAACGCGATAACAACAACAAGCAAACATGGTCGCAATACAACACCCATACTACCTGACATCGCCGTGGCTGCGAGTGCCAGATTGCGGCGTGCGCCAGCTGCTCTAATTTCGTGATAGATTACTGCACCAGCAGCGATAACGAAGATACCAGAGCCACCTGTGTAGGCAGTCGGTACAGCAGCAAGAACAACCACAACAAAAGCCAACATTTCCGGAGGCATTTTCCAAGGCTTAAACAGGTTCAGAACCAAACCGGCAAAACGGGTTTGTTTCAAGAGCATACCTATCCAGACATACAAACCAACGTTCAGGAACATGTCCGCCAGGTCCATCAGTGTATTCAGATAGATACCTATCCCTGGCATGTGGCCATGAGAGAAGAAGAAAATACCCGCAATGATGGCCATCGTGGAATAGAGAGGAACCGATAACAAAGCATAGCCAATATTACCGCCAGGTTTTAGGTGAGCAGGCACC
>NZ_LWGA01000379.1:0-714 GCF_001635235.1 Oleiphilus sp. HI0117
TTTCTATGACTGGCTCTGCTACAATTTCTAGTGTAACGGGCGCAACACCGGGTAATAAGGTTTTAAATGAAAGCACATTACTGGTAACGGTATTATCAGAAAGATCTGAAGACTCGACCCTAAAGTAATATCGGGTGTCGGCAGCAAGGTTGAAAACAGGAACGCTGTGTTCAGTAGAAAATCCATTTAGAGTAAAAGTCTGATCTAGGGACTCTTCGCTTAGCCCCAGACGAACCGTACGAGATGAAGACTCGGTAGTTGACCAAAGTATGTCTGCGCTGCTAACTGTAATATTTTCAACAATAGGCCCTGCGATAATTTGAGGTGCTGTCGTGTCAGGCAAAGCTAAAGTAGTAAATTCAACAGGCGCGGAAATGCTCGGCCCGTTCCCGGCTGCATCAGTGGAAGACGCCCTTAAGACATAAGTAGTATTAGCATCTAGACCACTTAAATACATTTCATGCGAACGAACCAAGGGCTCGCTTTGAAGCGTATTAGTGCTATTCCCGTCCGTATAGGAAACACCACTATCTGCTGCTTCGTTAGTCGTCCAGCGAACGATTGCGGTCGTTTGGCTTATGTCACTTACGATGGGTCCAGTTATTTCAGGTGCAGAAATATCAAGTTCAAATAGTGTGGTTACCGTTTGTGGTGAGCTTAATACAGGCCCATTTCCAGCAATATCGGAGATAGCAACAACAACTGAATACTGCG
>NZ_LWGA01000380.1:0-518 GCF_001635235.1 Oleiphilus sp. HI0117
GCCGATTTGGGGGTATTAACCTACCCCTAAATCATTACTTAGGTAGTAAAAAAATAAGCGATGTGTGCAAGGTTTACATTCCTTATTTTTTGCGTTTCCACTTTATGTAGAATAATGGACCCTCAACGATGAGCAAAGAGACCAACCAAATCACTTACAACTACAAAGTTGTAAGACAGTTTGCCATTATGACGGTGGTATGGGGTATTGTCGGCATGGCCGTCGGTGTTCTTATCGCTGCTCAATTAGTATGGCCAGAGCTAAACTTCGATTCACCTTATTTAAGCTTCGGTCGTATTCGCCCACTGCACACTAACGCAGTTATCTTTGCTTTTGGGGGTAGTGCTCTATTTGCTACATCGTTTTATGTGGTGCAGCGGACTTGCCAAGCACGCCTGGTCTCGGACACCCTCGCGTCATTCATGTTCTGGGGCTGGCAAGCGGTCATCGTTCTAGCAGCGATCACTTTGCCACTAGGCATTACTAGCGCAAAAGAATACGCAGAGCTTGAGTGGCCG
>NZ_LWGA01000381.1:0-350 GCF_001635235.1 Oleiphilus sp. HI0117
AATGATTTTCTCAAAACTGGCCTGTAAATCCGACTTACCCGTTTCAAAGGTAATGTTGCCAGGCATCACTAAGATTATTTCGTCGCCCACACGCTTAACGCTTACGCCGCTATTTTTTAGCTGGTGCCTTAGTTTTGCTTCTTGCTGGTCCATGTAATAACCCGCACCACCACCAATAGCGCCACCGGCAACGGCACCAATAAGTGCGCCTTTGCCTCGGTCAGACTTACTCGAGGTTGCAACCCCGATCAGTGCTCCCGCGACTGCCCCGGTCACTGCGCCTGTCGTTGCGCTTGATACTTCTTCTTCACCGGTATAAGGGTCATAGGTCATACAAGCACTGGTTAAGG
>NZ_LWGA01000382.1:0-317 GCF_001635235.1 Oleiphilus sp. HI0117
TGACCAGAAACAGTTCGAGAAAGGTGGGGACAATATTAAACACCAGAAAGCGCATCAAAAAACTAATGCCATTTGTGCCGCGCTCAATGTCGCGAGATAAACCACCCGTTTGGCGGTTCAAGTGAAAGCTTAGACTTAATGCATGAAGGTGCTCGAAAACTTTTAGTCCTACGCGACGCATCGCTCTTTCGGTCACGCGTCCGAATAGGGTGTCGCGGATTTCGCCTAGTAACACATTCATCAGCCGTACCAGACCGTAGGCGAGTAATAAGCCCAAAGGTACAACGAGCAGGGATAGTTCATTATCAGCTAGTTGT
>NZ_LWGA01000383.1:0-698 GCF_001635235.1 Oleiphilus sp. HI0117
TTATGCTTCAGGAATCAGCCAGGAAGCGAAAAAACTCAAGATGGATTGGTCTCGCTTACAGCGTAAGGAAATGAAACCTGATGAGTTTAGAACGCTGACAGCCACAATGGGAACTTTCCTTGGAAAGTTGTGTGAGGATTCAGATAAAGTAAATGATAATCTCACGCAAATACTGTTAGCGCAGTCTTTCCAAGACTTAACTGGTCAAGTGATTCAACGAGTCACCGGATTGGTTAAAGATGTTGAAGAGAATCTTGTTAATTTGGTCAGAATGGCCGGTAAGGTTGACCAGATTACAGGAACAGTCCACGAAGTAGAAAAACAAGAAACAGGCATTGAGGGTGAAGGTCCACAACTCCATGCAGAGCAACGCGAAGACGTTGTTTCTGGCCAGGATGATGTGGATGATTTGCTGTCCAGTCTAGGATTTTAAAGGGGCGTAGAAGATGGGGTTTGAAGCGGATGATGAGATACTTCAGGACTTTCTTGTAGAGTCTGGAGAGATACTCGAGCTTCTTTCAGAGCAACTGGTTGATCTAGAGCAAAATCCAGACGATAAAGATTTGCTAAACGCAATTTTTAGAGGGTTTCACACTGTAAAGGGTGGAGCAGGCTTTTTACAGTTGGATGCACTGGTCAAGTGTTGTCATATTGCAGAAAACGTGTTCGATATTCTGCGAAATGGTAAGCGAAGTCTT
>NZ_LWGA01000384.1:0-12552 GCF_001635235.1 Oleiphilus sp. HI0117
GCAATCCCTAAATGGGAGCCAATCAGCCCAAAAGGCAATTACTCTCCTTATACTGTGCGAGGAAAGGAGTATCACCTGCTCGATTCGATTAAGGAGTATCGCGAGGAGGGGATTGGCTCTTGGTACGGCTTGAAGTTTCATGGTGAGCTGACTTCAAATGGTGAGATTTATAATATGTATGCCATGTCGGCAGCGCATAAGACCTTGCCTCTTCCTGCCTATTTGAAGGTGACAAATCTCGAAAATCAAAGGTCGGTTGTGGTTAGAGTTAATGACCGTGGGCCATTTCATGAAGGTAGAATATTAGATCTATCTTATGCCGCAGCCAAGAAGCTGGATTACCACAACAAAGGAACTGCCAGGCTTTTACTAGAATCAATCGTTGTACCAAAACCAACAGTGAGTGGTGAGGAGGCTTCGGGGGTAAAAGAAAGCAAAGACCGCTTAGCCTATTTTGTTCAAGTGGCGGCGCTATCTAATCAGGCTTCGGCTAATAACCTTCTCCAGCGTCTACAGAGAATGGGCTTGGCTCACTCTGCGTTTGTAGGGAAGGCTGAAGGGGCTAATATCTATCGTGTCAGAGTTGGACCAGTTGATGACATGAGCGCTGCAGAAAAGTTAAAGGCTCATTTATCCGACAGTGAGGTTGGTGCACCTGTTGTGATTAGTCGTCCTGTGTTGGCTCCGGGCTCTTAGGTATATGGGCTTCTTTCTCAGGCTTCATGTTTTCAGCTTGTGAAAAATCGAAGCCGCAATCTCCGTCTAGCTGTTCAGGGTCGTAGCGAATTCCACAGCCTGCTTTAACTGTTTGTGCGCTGTCAACAGAGCCGTTTTTGAGTTCCTTCATTTCGTTTATACCTCTTCTTGTTCGTTAGAAGTCTGTATTAGCTGAAGCGTTAATTTTAATACAGATTGGCTTATTGGTCTTCGCTTATGGATGAATCGATTGCTGAATTCGGTTAGACTTGCTTTCTTCAATATATGTCACTTCGTTCATATAAATCAAAATCGGGTTTTTAATGATGTTCAGATCACTAGGTAAGGTGTTACCACTTTATTCTTTGTTATTACTTCTCGGATTCCATGTTGCCGACGCATTTGCTAAGCCAGCTCTTATTCCTTCTCCGCCACAGGTTTCAGCTAGCTCTTATATTTTAATGGATGCCACGAGTGGCGAAGTAATCGTAGAGCATGAAAGCTACGTTCAGTTGCCACCCGCCAGCTTGACTAAGATGATGACCGCATACATCGTCGAAAGCGAAGTAGCTCAAGGTAATATCAATTTATATGACGAGGTTCCAGTGAGCGTTAAGGCTTGGCGCACTGGCGGGTCAAAAATGTTCATCAAGGAAGGCTCAAAAGTTTTGCTTGAAGAGCTGCTCAAAGGCGTAATTATTCAGTCAGGCAATGACGCAAGTATTGCGCTATCTGAGTATGTTGCTGGTAGCGAAGATGCATTTGCCGATATCATGAATCAGCAAGCTCAACTACTGGGCATGACAAACTCCAACTTTATGAACGCTACAGGCTTGCCTGCTGAAGGGCATTATTCATCAGCCTCTGATTTGGCAAAGCTGGCTCTTGCGATCATTAATGACTTTCCTGATCAGTACCCTTTGTATTCTGAAAAATACTTCACCTATAACAATATAAGGCAGCCAAACCGCAATCGCTTGTTGTGGCGTGATAAGTCAGTCGATGGCTTAAAGACCGGACATACTGAAGAAGCAGGTTATTGCCTTGTCGCGTCAGCTAAGCGCAATGGTATGCGCTTGATTAGTGTTGTCATGGGTACGAATAGTGAAAATGCCAGAGCTAAAGAGACACAGAAGTTGTTAAACTATGGCTTTAGATATTATCAGACGCACGAACTGTACAAGGCTGGTGAAGTACTGACAGATAGCCAGGTTTGGAAGGGTGCTTTGGATTCTTTCCAGTTGGGCTTAGCCGAAGACGTAATAGTAACGATTCCTCGGGGTCAAAAAGATGACCTTAAAGCAGAGCTTAAAGTAGATAATGTAATTGAAGCGCCTGTTGCCGTGGGACAAGAATACGGCCGCTTACTTGTGTCTCTTGACGGTAAAGTAATTGTTGATGAAGCTTTAGTAGCTTTGGAGCCCGTGCCCGAGGGTGGCTTCTTTAAACGCCTGTTGGATATGATTAAGTTGTTTTTCATTGGTTTGTTTTCTTAATGAAAATTAGTTCTTGGTTGGAGGTAGTGTGATGATAAAGAAACCTGTGATACTGAGTAACTCTTCAGCTAAAGGTCTATCAGCTTCTTCATCTGAAGATGAAGTTAAAATAGAGTTTCCTTGTGATTATCCGATTAAAGCAATTGGTTCTAATAATATTGATTTGAAAGCTTTGGTGATTGAAACCGTTAAGGTTCATGCTCCAGACCTGGATGAGAATCGGGTTACCTTGAATGAAAGCAGCAAGGGAACCTTCGTCTCGGTGCGTTTTCATATATACGCGACTGGCGAAGCTCAGTTAAAAGCGATACATGAAGCCTTGATGGCGACTGGCCATATAAAAATGGTTATCTAGTCTGGCATGTTGATCTGAGGGCGATAGCGATGACAGAGAAAGCTCAAAACTCAAATGGCCCAGCGTTTGGCCAGCATTTACAAGTAAAAATGTTACACGGTCTCCAGCCTTATGAAAAAGTCTGGCGAGCAATGCAGGAATTTACCGACCAGCGCGACGAGCAGACCGAAGATGAAATATGGGTGCTGCAGCATGAGCCTGTTTTCACGCAAGGGCAGGCCGGAAAAGAAGAGCATATTCTAGCGCCAGGAGATATTCCTGTTGTACCTGTCGACCGGGGTGGTCAGGTTACCTATCATGGCCCGGGACAACTTGTAATTTATCTTATGCTCGATATAAACCGTATGGGAATTGGTGCTCGAGACCTTGTTTCTAGAATAGAGCAGGCTTTGGTCAATATGTTGGCCTTATACGGTATTCAGGCTGCACCTAAAAAAGATGCTCCCGGTGTTTATGTGGGAGAAGATAAAATTGCTTCACTGGGCTTGCGTATCAGGCATGGGCGTTCGTTTCATGGTTTGAGTCTCAATATCGATATGAACCTTGAGCCTTTTGGGCGTATTAACCCTTGTGGCTATCAAGATCTCAAAATGGTTCAGCTGTGTGATTTCCAAGAAGATGTTGCTGTTGAGAGAGCGGCAGGTTGCTTGGTTAATGAGCTGCGAAAGTCTTTTTCCTATGACGATATTGTTATGGAATATAAAGACAGTTAATTGCTCAAAATTAAATTTAGTAGAAGGTAGTTATGACAGATTCTCCCAAGGGTAGTGCCGACGCGAAGACAGGCAGTAGTGCTAAGACGATTAAGCGAGCTGTGCAGGGTGAAAAGCTTCGTGGCGCCGAGAAGGTCGCCAGAATACCCGTTAAAGTCATTCCTACTGAAAAAATGCCACGAAAGCCAGACTGGATTCGCGTTCGGGTTCCGGCAACCCCAAAGATTGATGAGATAAAGGGTAAGCTACGTAAGCATAAACTACATAGTGTTTGTGAAGAGGCTTCTTGCCCGAATTTGGGAGAGTGCTTCGGCGGCGGCACCGCTACCTTCATGATAATGGGGGATATATGTACTCGACGATGTCCGTTTTGCGATGTTGCTCACGGTCGTCCCAAGCCACTTGCTGAAAACGAACCTCGTGAGTTAGCGATTGCAATTGCAGATATGGCTTTGCGTTATGTTGTGATTACCTCCGTAGATCGTGACGATTTGCGTGATGGTGGTGCTCAGCACTTTGCTGATTGTGTAAACGAAATCAGAGAACGTAGCAGCGATATTGAAATTGAGATATTAGTGCCAGACTTTCGTGGCCGTATGGAAGTTGCGCTCGATATCCTAAAGCAAACACCGCCAGATGTGTTCAACCATAACCTTGAAACAGTTCCTTCTCTTTATAAAAAGGTTCGTCCTGGTTCTGATTATCAATGGTCTTTGGATTTGCTCAAGTCTTATAAGGCTTTGGCTCCCAATGTACTAACCAAGTCGGGTTTGATGTTAGGAATTGGTGAAACGATTGAGGAGGTCGAGCAAGTGATGCGTGACCTTCGTGCGCATGATGTTGATATGTTAACCCTGGGGCAGTATTTGCAGCCGAGTAAAGATCACCTGGCTTTAGAGCGTTTTGTCACGCCACAAGAGTTTGATGATTTAGCGGTGCTTGCCAAAGAGCTTGGATTCAAACATGTTGCTAGTGGCCCAATGGTCCGCTCTTCTTATCATGCAGATAAACAAGCGAAGGGCGAATCTCTGCCAAAAGTGTAGCTTATGTCAAAGTCCAAGAAAGACTCTAATACTCAAAGTAATAAAACAGTTTCAGCTATCAAAACGGGTAGCTTTGAGCGTCGTTTGAGTCTGACTAAAGCAGGCTTACTGGCCGGTACGCGGATGGCTGGTCATATGACTACCTCTTTATTTTCCGGCAAAGAGGCTAGAGCTGAAAAGCGCAAAAAGGCACTTTCGGATCAAGCTCACTTTCTTGTTCGTGAGTTAGGAATGCTGAAGGGGAGTGTGGTTAAAATCGGGCAGGTCATGGCGCTTTATGGCGAACACTTTCTGCCACCTGAAGTTACCGAAGCTCTCCATACTCTTGAAGAAAATACTACTGCGCTGGAATGGCCTGTCATTCGAGGTGTTTTGTTCGAGCACCTTGGCGCAGCGAATATGGATAAGCTTGAAGTTGAAGAAGAGCCAATAGGCACAGCTTCGCTAGGACAGGTTCATCGTGCAAAAATAATCGAAACAGGTGAAGTCATTTGCTTGAAGGTTCAGTACCCGGGAGTTGCTCAGGCAATTGATGCCGATCTGGATGCTGTCGCACAAATACTTCGCTTGGCGAGGGTGGTTACTGCAGGACCAGCGTTTAACGATTGGTTGGAAGAGGTTAGAGTGATGATGCATCGGGAGGTAGATTACCACCTAGAAGCTGAAACGACAGCCCGCTTCTCTCAAATGCTTCAAGATGATCCTCGATTCATTGTTCCAAAAGTGTATTTTCAGTTCTCCTGCGAAAATGTTATGGCTACAAGCTACGAAGAGGGTGAAAATGTTTCTAGCGAGCGTGTTGCTGAGTTGTCTCAGGCGCGTCGTAATAATCTGGCTAAATCATCTTTGGCGCTGTTTCTGCAAGAGTTGTTCGTCTGGCACGAGATTCAAACTGATCCAAATTTCGGTAATTATCGAATACGAATTGGTGAAGAGAGTGGCAAAGATAGAATAGTGTTACTGGATTTTGGCGCTGTGCAAAAGTATCCACAGCAATTTATTAACCCTGTATGTCAAATGATTTCAGCTGCTTATGAAGCTGACCTGGAAGGTGTTATTCGTGGTGGGATTGCGTTAAAGTTTATGCAAGCAGACTGGCCGCGAAAAATCCTGGAAGAGTTTGCCGGGGTTTGTATTGCAGTGCTGGAGCCTTTAGCGAAAGACCAGTCTGCTGCGGGTTCTGAATCTTTTAATGAGCAGGGAGAGTATCGTTGGCGCGATAGTGATTTGCCTTCACGTATTGCCAAGCGAGCTGCTGTTTCGGCAATTAGTCGTTACTTTAAAATTCCGCCAAAAGAATTTGTGTTCCTGAATCGAAAGCTGGTAGGCGTCTATACCTTTATTTCGGTACTTAATGGTCAGTTTAAGGGGCAGGACCTATTGGCACCTTATGTTGAAGCCTTTAACGTCCGGTAGCCATTCTCCGTTTTCCTTTAAACATTTCAAGAAGCCCGCAACTTATCAAACAAATATCGCCAAGTTAGCTGAAATCCTTTAGAATGCGCGGTTTGGTTGCCACTTATTCCGAGTGCTCAATTTAGATATCAACCTTAGAGTAAAATAATCCAGTGAGTAGTCTTAAACATATTCGTAATTTCTCAATAATTGCCCATATTGACCACGGTAAGTCGACCTTGGCTGATCGTTTTATTCAGGATTGTGGCGGGCTGTCGTCCCGTGAGATGGAAGCTCAGGTACTCGATTCCATGGATATCGAGCGAGAACGTGGTATTACGATCAAGGCCCAGAGTGTCACACTCGATTATAAGGCAAAAGATGGCGAAACCTATCAGCTAAACTTCATCGATACTCCGGGGCACGTAGACTTTTCGTATGAAGTGTCACGTTCTCTCGCTGCCTGTGAGGGTGCGTTATTGGTTGTCGATGCTGGTCAGGGGGTCGAGGCTCAGTCGGTGGCAAATTGTTATACCTCCATCGAAATGGGCTTGGAGGTACTTCCTGTACTAAATAAAATGGATTTGCCACAGGCCGATCCTGAGCGAGTAACCCAAGAGATTGAGGATATTATCGGAATCGATGCGTCGGGAGCGGTTCCCTGTAGTGCTAAAAGTGGCATGGGAGTTGAAGATGTTCTTGAAGCTCTAATCGAAGTGGTTCCACCTCCAGAGGGTGATGTTGATGCTGACCTTCAGGCGCTTATTATTGATTCCTGGTTTGATAATTACTTGGGTGTTGTATCTCTCGTACGAGTTAAAGAAGGCACCTTGCGTAAAGGCGATAAAATCTTAATCAAGTCAACGGGCAAAACCCACCAAATTGATGCTGCGGGAGTGTTTACACCGAAGCGTCATGAGACCGGCATTCTTAGAGCAGGTGAAGTTGGTTTTGTTGTTGCGGGTATTAAAGACATTCATGGCGCGCCAGTTGGTGATACCATCACCCATGCTAAAACTCCTGAAGTAGAGCAGTTGCCAGGCTTTAAGAAAGTCCAGCCACAGGTCTATGCCGCTTTGTTTCCAGTTAGTTCTGATGACTATGAGTCGTTTCGCGATGCCTTGGAAAAACTCACCTTAAATGACGCTTCTTTACATTATGAACCTGAGACCTCCGATGCGCTTGGCTTCGGGTTCCGCTGTGGTTTCTTGGGTATGCTCCATATGGAGATTATCCAGGAGAGACTCGAACGAGAATATAACTTAGATTTATTGACCACTGCGCCAACAGTTATTTACGAACTAGTGATGCGTAATGGTGAGGTTATTAAAGTAGATAACCCGTCTCGTCTACCAGACCCCGGTGCAGTAGAGGAGATGAGAGAGCCAATCGTAGAGGCAAATATTCTCGTACCACAAGAGCATTTGGGGAATGTAATTAGTCTTTGTGTTGAGAAACGAGGCATTCAGAAGGATATGCAATTTCTGGGAGGGCAGGTCTCTCTCAAATATGATTTACCAATGAATGAAGTGGTACTCGACTTCTTTGACCGTATCAAATCAGTCAGTCGGGGCTTCGCGTCGCTAGATTATCACTTTGTACGGTTTGAAACGTCTAATTTGACCAAACTGGACGTTCTAATAAACGGTGACAAAGTTGACGCATTGGCGCTAATTATTCATAAAGATAATGCCCACTCAAAGGGACGTTTACTTACCGAGAAGATGAAGGAGCTAATTCCTCGTCAAATGTTTGATGTTGCTATTCAAGCCGCGATTGGTGGTCAAATTGTTGCTCGGCAAACTGTAAAAGCCTTACGTAAAAACGTAACAGCAAAATGCTACGGTGGTGACGTAAGTCGTAAGAAGAAGCTTCTACAGAAGCAGAAAGAAGGTAAAAAACGAATGAAGCAGGTTGGGAGTGTAGAGATCCCGCAAGAAGCTTTCATGGCAGTTTTGAAGATTGATAATTAATACATTGCTTTCGACGTCGTTGGCTTGAGCATCAAGTAGATAAGAGAAGAGTATGGATATAGATTTTCCCCTGATATTGGTTGTACTGACTTTCGCGACGGGTTTGATATACCTTGCCGATGCAATACTCTGGAAACCAAAAAGAGATGCGGCTAAAGATAATTCATCTAGTGCAGCTAGCGAAGAAGAAATTTCTGAAGGCCCTTGGTTAGTAGAAGTTTCTAGGTCTTTTTTTCCGGTACTGGCAATCGTTTTAGTTTTGCGTTCCTTTCTTGTTGAGCCTTTCCAAATTCCTTCTGGTTCAATGTTACCAAGCCTGGAAGTTGGCGACTTTATTCTGGTAAATAAGTATGCCTATGGTTTTCGCCTTCCCGTGGTGGGAACTAAAGTCATTGAAATGGATGATCCGCAGCGCGGTGATGTAATGGTCTTTAAATACCCTAAAGATGGAAAGACCAATTATATTAAGCGAGTTATCGGTGTCCCTGGTGACAAAATTGAATATAAAGACAAGCAGTTATGGATCAACGGTGAGCTTGTCGAAGAGAAACTGTTAGCGAATTTACCTGGGCGCAAACTGTTTGAAGAGACTTTAGGCTCGGTTAAGCATAAGCTGTATGAGCATAAAGCGCAGCTAAATAGAGGTGCTGAAGGTTACTGGGAGATTCCTGAGGGCTCGTATTTTATGGTTGGAGATAACCGGGATAACAGTAATGATAGCCGCTTTTGGGGCGTTGTTCCTGACCACCTGGTTGTCGGAAAAGCCTTTGCGATATGGATGCATTGGCCAAAGTTCTTCTCCATACCTAGTTTTTCGCGTGTTGGTGCTATCGAATAAAGTTTAAGACTTTTGTTTAGCGAGTAGGCAATATCCGTATATTGAACAATACTATTATAAATGTCCTGCTTCTTGGCAGCGCAACGATTCAAATAGATTAACGATGAGGTTATACATGCGTACTGATTCTCGGCAAAAGGGTGCTTCGATGCCAGTGGTCCTGCTTTTTTTGGGTATGGCTGCGATTATTTTAACAATTGCTTTCAAGCTTTACCCCGCGTTTTATGAGCATTGGCAAATTGCATCTGTACTCGAATCTTATGATAAAGAAGTTGATTTAGAAGGGATGTCTGCTGGTGAGCTGGAAACAAACTTCCAAACCCGCTTGTTAACTAACAATGTCCGTACCTTTGATGTTAAGGAAGGCTTCTATGCTGAAGTTACAGATGAAAGTGTTTATATCTCGGTAGAGTATGAAGTTCGCATTCCGATTTATAGCAACATAGATGCAGTGGTCTCCTTCGAAGAGTCTATAGAGAAAAAGTTTTAGTTTAGAGTTATTTATCACCGTCTTTTTTGGAAAAGGCTTGAGCAAAGTTTGGAAAAATTAGTCCCTATGAAACAAAATCGCTTGAGTGCGCTTGAACGAAAAATTGGTTATGCGTTCAAAGATCAAAGCCTGCTAGATTTAGCGTTAACGCATCGTAGCTTTAAAGGTGCGAACAATGAACGCCTGGAGTATTTAGGGGATGCCATACTTAGCTTTGTTATTGCTGAATATCTGTTTCAACACTTCTCGTCTGCAAAAGAAGGTCAGCTAAGCCGTTTGCGCTCTTTGTTGGTAAAAGGGGTAACGCTGGCAGAGATTGGTAAAGAATTTAAGCTAGGCGACTATTTGAACTTAGGGGGCGGTGAGCTGAAGAGTGGTGGCTTTAGGCGGGAGTCGATTATTGCTGATGCTCTGGAAGCCGTCATTGGTGCTATCTATTTAGACAGCGATCATTCAACTTGCCGAGAAGTTGTTTTATCGTGGTATGAGCCGCGTTTCGCTAACTTGTCTTTAGATAATACCGAAAAAGACCCTAAAACCCGCCTACAAGAATATCTGCAATCTATAAAGAAAGACCTCCCGAAATATGAAGTTATTAAGGTCACAGGTGAAGCTCATGATCAGACTTTCTTTGTCGAGTGTGAGGTTGCATCAATGAGTATCAGAACAAATAGTGAAGGCCCTAGTCGACGAATAGCTGAGCAAAAATCAGCAAAGCAAGCGCTGGCTATTCTGGAAGAAAAGTCATAACCCTGGAGTATTATCATGACTGAATTCGACTTGGAAAGTTTTAATAACCCGAATACCCGTTGTGGCTATGTCGCCATTGTTGGGCGCCCTAATGTCGGCAAATCAACGTTGCTAAATCGTATATTGGGTCAAAAGATTAGTATTACCTCAAAGAAGCCTCAGACCACGCGTCACCAGATTTTAGGGATCAAAACCGAAGGCGAAGCGCAAGTCGTTTATGTTGATACACCTGGTTTGCACCTGAAAGAACATAAAGCGATTAATCGATATATGAATAAAGCGGCGTCAGATTCGCTTAAGCATGTTGATGTTATTGTCTTTTTGGTTGATCGAACCAAGTGGACAGAGGAAGATAGCTTCGTGCTTGAAAAAATCCAAGCTGCAAAAGCGCCTGTAATTCTCGTGTTAAATAAAGTTGATCAGGCAAAAGAAAAAGGTGCTTTGTTACCGCACATTCAAGTTTTGGCTGAGAAGCATTCGTTCAACGAAATTATTCCAGTTTCTGCCAAGCATGGACATAATGTTGATTCTCTTGAAAAACTAATTGATAGCTTCCTTCCAAACAGTATTCATTACTATCCTGAAGATCAAGTGACTGACAGAAGTCAGCGCTTTCTGGCTGCTGAGCTTGTGCGTGAGAAGATCATGCGACAGCTGGGGGAAGAGCTACCTTATGCGGTGACTGTAGAGATTGAAGAGTTTAAACAGGTTAAGCACGTGCTGCATATTAGCGCGCTAATACTTGTAGAGCGCAGTGGTCAAAAGAAAATCGTTATTGGTGACAAGGGTGAACAAATAAAAATCATTGGCCGTGATGCTCGTAAAGAAATGGAGCGCTTGTTTGATACCAAGGTGATGTTAAACCTATGGGTTAAGGTCAAAAGTGGTTGGTCTGATGATGAAAGGGCTTTAAAGAGTTTGGGTTATCGAGACGAGTAAGGCTCCTTTAAATAGGGGGCGGTCAGTGCATGAGTATGATTGAGGAGCAGCAAGCGGTTTATGTTTTGAACCGGCGCCCTTATCAGGAGTCCAGTCTTTTAGTTGATGTGTTTTCACTTAATTTCGGACGGCTTACTTTGATCGCAAAAGGGGCCTTGCGAAAAGGAAGTGCTTGGTCAGCCTTGCTTCAACCCTTTCAGGCTCTTTTGCTCTCTTGGAGTGGCCGCTCTTCAATCAAAACACTTCGATCCGTCGATGTTCCAAGCCAGCCCTATAAGCTTCGCGCAAACTATCTTTTTAGTGCTTACTACCTTAATGAATTGGTTCTGAAGCTAGTACCGGACAATGAGCCAAGCCCGGGAGTGTTCTCAAACTATGTAGATTGTTTGGATCAGCTAGCTGAAGGGCAAGACTTGCAGCGCTGTTTGCGAAAATTTGAATACCTTTTACTGAGTGAGCTAGGATTACTGCCTGATTTTGAACATGATATTTATGGTCACAAGATTCAGAAGGATCAGGGATATAAGTTTCTTTCACAGCAAGGTTTTGAAGGAGTTGGTAAGGCCAGCTCTAACTTAGGAAGTGTGTTTATTATAAGTGGAAAAGCAATATCGCTTATCAGTACTTTAGATATTGTTAATGGCTCTACCTGGCAAAAGGAAGAGTACTTAAAGGCCAAGCAGTTGATGCGCTATCTGGTTGATGATGCTTTGGGTGGTCAGGTGATAAAAAGTCGAGAGTTATTTCGTCCGATAAAGTTTAAGGGGTAAATTTGATGGAAAATCCTAATGGCAGAGTTTTATTAGGCGTGAACGTTGATCACGTGGCAACCTTGAGAGAGGCTCGTGGCACACGTTACCCTGACCCTGTTCAAGCTGCTTTACTGGCTGAAGAGGCTGGAGCAGATGGTATTACAATTCATCCGCGTGAAGATCGACGCCATATTCAAGAGCGAGATGTACTGGTGATGAAGGAAACCTTGCAAACTCGAATGAATCTTGAAATGGCAGTAACCGAAAATATGCTAGGGCTTGCCGAGAAGGTTAAGCCTGAACATTGTTGTTTGGTGCCTGAGAAAAGAGAGGAACTGACTACTGAGGGTGGCTTGGATGTCATTGCGCAGGAAGATCGTATTAAGGATGCCTGCGCTCGCTTGAGTGAGATTGGTTCAGAAGTTTCTCTGTTTATCGATCCTGAGCCTGCGCAAATTGAAGCGGCTGTTCGTTGCGGTGCTCAAGCCATTGAGATTCACACAGGGCATTATGCCGAGTGTAAGGATCCGCTTGAATTGCAAGCAGAGTTAGGAAGGATTCGTAGTGGTTTGAACTTGGCCTTGTCTCATGGCCTGATTGTTAATGCAGGGCACGGTTTGCACTATCATAATACGCATGCGATAGCGGCCATACCCGGTATTAACGAACTCAATATAGGGCATAGTATCATTGCTAGGGCTTTGTTTGTTGGCATAAAGGATGCGGTTCGTGAAATGAATGCCTTAATACAATCTACGAGCTAATAGTGAATTATGACTGTTAAAGGTATTGGCAATGACCTGGTTGAAATCCAGAGAATTGCCAGATCCCTCGAGCGTTATGGAGAGCGCTTTGCAAAGCGGATATTATCCCCCAACGAGTTTGACTCCTTTCTTGAATCGAATCGTCCAGACAACTTCTTAGCTAAGCGTTTTGCTGTCAAAGAAGCTGTATCAAAGGCTTTGGGTACTGGGGTCTCTCAGGGTATTACCTGGCATGATATAGAGCTCGCGCATTCGGTGAGCGGGCAACCTGTTGCTGTCTTGCACCAAAAAGCAAAATTAAAAATGGAAGAAATGGGTGCAGAGACTATACACATTAGTTTATCTGAT